>JBILIE010000157.1:0-4429 GCA_044350115.1 Rickettsiales bacterium | reverse complement strand
CTCAATCAGCCGCTCCTGTTTATACCAACTTATGCGACTCTTTCTCATGACATCCTAGATAACACATTCCAGCGTTATCTAGGACAGCCCCCTTTTTAAAGGGGGAATCCTCCCCCGAGCCTGGCTCTCCCCCGCGGCGTTCCGCCGCCTCGCGCTTGCTCGGATAAGGTGGTATAATTGAAAGTAGTTGGTTATGGTGAGTGCATGAACAAAATTTTAGATTTAAGCGCCGCCGTCTGCGCTATTGCGAAGGAAGCTTCGGCGCTGATTATGTGCCATTATGCAAACCCGATCACGCATGAAAAGAAGGCCGATCACTCGCCTGTGACGATTGCGGATCAGGAATCGAATGATTTGATTGTGGCGGGGTTAAGGGCGCTCACGCCTGAAATTTCGATTGTATCGGAAGAGGGTGAGCAGGCAGAAGTGACGGCAGGCGAATGGTTCTGGCTGGTGGATCCGCTGGATGGTACCCTAAGCTATATCGCCCGCGACGATGAATTTAGCGTGAATATTGCATTGATTCACAATCGGCGGCCTGTATTAGGCGTGCAGGCAATTCCAGCTAAGATTTTGCTTTATTGGGCAGCGGCGGGGGATGTAGCCTATCGCCAAATCGGTGAGGCTGCGCCAGAGATTATCCGCTGTCGTACCGTGCCAGCCGAGGGGTTGACGGTGATGACGAGTAAATCACATGGATCAGCGCGGATGCAGGCTTTTCTGGCGGAGTATAAAGTGGCAGAGCGAGTCCGTGCAGGTAGTGCCTACAAGATCACGCGAGTGGCAGAAGGCTCGGCTGATTTTTATCCGCGATTAGGGCCAACGATGGAGTGGGATACGGCGGCAGGCCATTGCATTCTGGAAGCGGCAGGTGGCAGCCTTACCACGGTTGAGGGTGCTCCGTTTTTGTATGGCAAAGCGGGCTATCTTAATGACGGATTTGTGGCGCGGGGATTGGTTTAGCCTTCCATGCGGTAATTCGGCGCCTCGCGGGTGATGGTCACGTCATGGGCGTGGCTTTCGCGCAAGCCGGCAGAAGTGATTTGCACGAATTTGCATTTGGTTTGCATGTCGCCAATCGTGGCGTTGCCGGTGTAGCCCATTGCTGCTTTGAGGCCGCCGATGAGTTGATGCACAACGCCTGAGACGGAGCCTTTAAATGGCACGCGACCTTCGACACCTTCGGGGACGAGTTTCATCGTGTCGTTGATTTCCTGCTGGAAATAGCGATCGGCAGAACCCCGCGCCATCGCGCCGACGGAACCCATGCCGCGATAGGATTTGTACGAACGGCCTTGATATAAAATCACTTCACCTGGACTTTCTTCCGTCCCGGCAAAGAGGCCGCCAAGCATCACGCAATCCGCACCTGCGGCAACGGCTTTGGCGAGGTCGCCAGAGAATTTTACGCCGCCATCGGCAATCAATGTAACGCCTTTTTTGCGGCAGACTTTTGAGACATTCCAGATGGCAGAAAGTTGCGGTACGCCCACGCCAGCGACGATGCGTGTGGTGCAGATAGAACCAGGGCCGATGCCTACTTTCACTGCATCTGCCCCTGCTTTGATGAGGTCTTCTGCCGCTTCAGCGGTGGCGATATTGCCGGCGATAATTTGAATATCTTTATTCATCCCGCGCAGGGTTTTCACCGTTTCGATCACGTTTCTGGAATGACCATGGGCGGTATCGACAATCACTACATCCGCTTCCGCTGCGATGAGAGCGGCAGCGCGATCGAGGCCGTCACGTCCAATGCCTGTAGCAGCAGCGACGCGCAGACGGCCTTTGCCGTCTTTCGCCGCATTGGGATGTTGACGGGCTTTTTCGATGTCTTTTACGGTAATTAGGCCAACGCAATGATGGTTTTTATCCACCACCAATAATTTCTCGATACGGTGCTTGTGCAATAGACGTTTGGCCTCTTCCATCTGCACATTTTCTTGCGCGGTGATGACATCACGCGTCATGAGTTCCTGTACGGGTTGGCGCAGATTTTCGGCAAAGCGCACATCGCGATTGGTGAGAATACCCACTAATTTGCCGTTTTTCTCGGTGACAGGAATACCCGAAATATGATGTTGCTGCATGAGGGCTAACGCATCTGCCAGTGTGGATTCTGGTGTGATGGTCACGGGGTTAATCACCATGCCCGATTCAAACTTTTTGACCATCCGCACTTCATTGGCCTGCGCTTCGATCGTCATATTTTTATGCAGACAACCCATGCCGCCATGCTGCGCCATAGCAATGGCCAGACGCGATTCGGTGACCGTATCCATTGCGGCGGAAATCAGCGGAATGCCGAGCGTGATGTTGCGGGTGAGTTGGGTGGTGGTGTTGACTTCATTCGGCACGACGCTGGAGGCAGCGGGTTGCAGAAGAACGTCATCAAATGTATAAGCGTATTGTATTTCCATAGCAGAGTTCTATGGATTTTATCCGCATTGTCAAGATGCCCTGATTTCCGCAAGGAAATTGCGCACCTGGGTGTCGAGGTTTTCGGCTTGCACAGAAAGCTCACGCGCGGCGGCGGCGACTTCTTGCGACGAGCTGTTGGCTTGGCTGGACGCAGTTGAAATTTCGCCGATGCTTTGGTTCATTTGGCTGGTGCCTTGCGCTGCGGTTTGCATATTACGCATGATCTCATTCGTGGTTGCGGCTTGCTCTTCTACTGCCGAAGAAATGCCTGAAGACGATTCGGAAATCTGGGTGACTGACAGGCGAATATCGGTCAGTGAATCAGCGATTTCACCTGCCGCGATGGTCATTTCCTGAATCACTTTATTGATGTCGACGATGGAATTTCCGGTTTGGGTGGCAAGGTTTTTGACTTCTGATGCTACGACCGCAAAACCTTTGCCTGCCTCGCCTGCACGTGCCGATTCGATGGTGGCGTTGAGCGCGAGCAGGTTTGTTTGCGACGCGATTTCGGAAATCAGCCCGACGACTTCGCGTACTTTTTCGGCAGCGAGAGAGAGCGATTTGGCGCGATCATCCGCAGCTTGGGTTTTGTAGACGGAATCGGAAACAAGTTGGTTAGAGCGCATGAGCTGCGAGGAGATCTCCTGCACTGCAGAAGAGAGCTCGGCGGCAGCGGAAGCGACCGATTCTACGTTGCCTGCGGTTTGCGTGGCGGAAGCCGAAGCCTCCCGCGCCATATCCTGCGAGCGGTTGGTGCTGCTGATGGTGAGATCGGCGGTTTGTGCCAGTTCGGTCGCGGCAGCGGCCACGGCCTGAACAATGCCCTGCACGCGGTCTTCAAAGCTTTGCGCCAATTGCAACATGGAGGATTTACGGGCGCGTTCGGCCTCGATTTTGAGGCGCTCTTGATCAGCGCGCAGCTGAACCGTTTCGCGTGTATTATCGCGCAAGGTCAGTGCGGATTTAGCGAGATCGCCAATTTCGTCTTGGCGTTCGGCACCACGAATTTCTGCATCGGTATCGCCGCCAGCAATGCGTGCAATAATATCCGAAATTTCTGTATTCGGACGGAAAACGGCGCGCCATGCATAGACAGGAACTATCAAGGCAAAGAGAATGCTTAGCCCTGCGAGAGCCCATGACATGAGGTGTGCTCTTTTGATATGTGCTGTGGCGCTGGCTGTCTCAGCATCGCGCCATACGATAATATTGTCAGAAATGCTGCCCATCAATTTCTCAAGTTCACCAAATTCTTTGCGGAAATCGGCATTGGCATCAGTGGAATCCGCGCCACTTCTGATCGCGTCCATCACCACTTTGCCTGTGGCTTGATATTCACCCACGGCTTTGGAGGCTTTGCCAAAGACATCGCGGATTTCGTCGGGTAATTCTTCTTTGCTATTGGCGTTTAGATTTTCGTGAAACGTCGCGGCATGTTCGGCCAGTTCTGCGGTGCTCGAGTCTAATTCTTCTTGGTTGCCATTAATCCCTGCGAGCACAGCGCCGAGCACGTCCGCTCGCATCGCATCATGCATCTTGTCGCTTTCCATATGCCGCTGGGTGATGGTGGCAATGCGAAGCAAATCTTGCGAAGCTTGCGCATTGATGTTTGCTGCCCAGTGGTCAATGCCCACTAGCCCTGCTACCATGGCAGCGCTGGTGAATCCGAGAATAAAAAATTTGTTTTGCAGTTTCATGATAACGGTCTCCCTGACACGAAAAGAAAATAGTTCTAAACAGAGCAATAGCGGTAACAGCTTAAGAAAGTGTTACCGCTATTGCTGTAAATAAACGGCGTGGTCTAAAAATTTACCGTAAAACGAGTTCCCACAATGACCGCATCATCGACCGCAGGGTTGGAGCCGGGGTTAATAATATATTGCACATCGGGTTGGATGGCGAGCCATTCGGTGAGATTGTCAGCATAGGTGAGTTCTACACCCGATTCATGGCTATCAAAAGCGCCCGTTTTATCGAAGGTGTTGGAATTATGCGCGCTGTGGAAGCC
>JBILIE010000156.1:0-4465 GCA_044350115.1 Rickettsiales bacterium | reverse complement strand
CTGGATGTGGTGGAGCTGATTCGCCGCACCGCAGGTCGCAGCGGCACCAATTTCAGCATGGTGCTGGAGATGGCATTTCTCAAAGCCCCCGAAATGGGGGCACGCATTTTACCCTTTGCCGTACTCATCGGTGCGATGATGGCATTGTCGCGCCTGAACCGCACGAGTGAATTGGTGGCAGCACGTGCCGCAGGAATGTCGGTATGGCAAGTGCTGCGACCAGCATGGCTGCTGGCGTTGCTGATGGGTGTTTTTTTTGTGTCGGTACTCAACCCGATTTCTGCCGCAATGCTGGAGCGCTTTGAGCAGCTGGAGGCGAAATATATTTCGGGTCGTCCGAGCATGCTCGCTATTTCGTCGTCTGGCCTGTGGTTGCGCGATTTCAACGAGCATCAAACTCCACGGCAGGAGCGTATTTTCCACGCACTGCGCCTCTCGCAACAGGATATGAAACTCTATCAGGTGATTGTGTTTCACTTTGACGAAGACAGCAGCTTCCTTGGCAGGATCGACGCAAAGAGCGCACAGCTCAATGAAGGGTTCTGGTTGCTGGAAGATGTAATTTTATCGCGCCCGGGAAAGCCGCCAGAGCCGCGTGATAGCTATAAAATCACCACCCAACTCACCCTCGCCCAAATTCAGGATAGCTTTGCCTCGCCCGAAACATTATCGTTCTGGGAACTGCCAGAATTCATCAATATACTAGAGGAAGCAGGGTTCTCCGCTGTACGCCATCGGCTCTATTTTCAGGTAACGCTCGCCAGCCCCTTATTACTCGTTGGAATGATTTTTGTAGCGGCTGCATTCTCGTTACGCCTGCCACGCCGTGGCGGGGTGACACCGTTGGTGGTTTCAGGAATCATCAGCGGATTCATGATTTATTTTCTGACCGATTTAATTCAGGCGCTGGGGCTTTCAGGTAGCCTGCCGCTGGGTATTGCCGCATGGATTCCCGCCGCAGTTACACTACTGGCGGGGATATGGCTCATGCTACATCTGGAGCATGGATAGATCTTTTTTAGGGGGAATCCTCCCCCGAGCTGCGCTCTCCCCCACGGCGTGCCGCCGCCTCGCACTTGCTCAGTTGATTTAGATCTGTATCAACCGCCACGCACACTGTTTAGGCGCATTTGTGCGGCGGAGATGCTGCCTTTGCCCGCACCGTAAGTTTCTTCGGTGAGAGATTCTTTGCCCATATGGTAATTTTCATCATAACATGCCCATGTCCACGCATCCTCAAATTCGCTGTTAGGCGAGGCGCAGGCGGCGAGCTCGACCAATAAAACGAACCCTATGAAGCGTATAAGCATCTGCAAAGTATAACGCCTAAAATTAAGACGTAAACTGCAACTGCGCGAGGCGAGCATAGAGCGGGCTTTGTGCAAGCAATTCTTCATGCGTGCCTATGGCCTCGATGCAACCCTCATTCATCACCACAATGCGATGAGCGCGTTTTACTGTTGCCAAACGATGCGCGACGACGATGGTGGTGCGGTTCTCCATCGCCTGCCCAATTGCTTGTTGCACCAAGCGCTCACTTTCGGCATCCAGCGCCGAGGTGGCCTCGTCGAGCAACAAAATGCGGGGGTTGCGCAGCAATGCCCGCGCAATGGCAATGCGTTGCTTTTGCCCGCCTGAAAGCCGCACGCCTTTTTCACCGACATAAGTATCGAATCCATCGGGGAGTTTCTCGATGAATTCAAGTGCGGCGGCTTGCTGAGCGGCAGAATAAATCGCCTCGTCATTGCGAGGAGGCATCGCCGACGAAGTAACCCAGTCTGGATTGCCGCGCTCACGTTGTTCGCTCGCAATGACGGCACTGCCAATGCCGATATTCTCCCCAATCGTCGTCGAAAAAATCACGGGATCTTGCGGCACCAGCCCCATCACACCACGCAGATCTTGCAGCGAGAGGCGGCGCAAATCGACTCCATCGAGTAACACACTGCCACTGCTGGGATCGTAAAACCGTTGCAGCAATTGCAGCATCGTCGTTTTGCCCGCACCGCTGGGGCCAACAATCGCCACCATCTCGCCTGCTTGAATACTGAGCGTGATGTTTTTAAGTGTAGGGGAGATATTCCCCCGAGCTTCGCTCTCGCCCACGGCTCTCGCCGCCTCGCCTTGCTCGGTTGAGAGTTCCATTCGTGCTGTCTGAGCTGGGTAGAAGAAAGTCACCCCCGCAAAATCGAGCTGGCCTTGCAACGGCTGCGGCAGCGCAATCGGCTGTTCGGGCGAGGCAATGGTGGGGCGTTGCACAAGCAATTCCAGCACCCGCTCTGCCGCTCCCGCCGCACGTTGCAGCTCGCCTAGAATATCGCTGAGCGCGCCTGTAGAGCCTGCCACCAGCACCGCATAAAACACAAAAGACGAAAGCTGACCCGAGGTGATATTGCCTGCCAGCACATCGCGCCCACCCATCCACAGCACCGTCATCACCGCACCAAAAACAAGGCCGATAACGATGCCTGTCAGCGCACTACGCAGCCGAATCCGCATCATCGCTGCATGGAGCACACCCTCTAAACTACGCTCAAACCGCCCACGCTGATGCGCCTCAAGCGAGAACGACTGAATGGTGCGGATGCCGTAAATCGTTTCTTCTGTCTCCACATTGACTTCCGCCAGACGGCTTTGCGTTTCGCGGCTCCAATGGCGTACACGCTTGCCCAACACAATAATTGGCGTAATCACAATCGGCAGCATCGCCAGCACCATCAGCGTCAATTTATGGCTGGTGAGCATGAGCAAAATAGTGCCGCCAATCAGCATCAACACATTACGCGCAGCGGTAGAGAGCGTGGTGGTCAACACCACCTGCAATAACTGCGTATCCGCCGTCATGCGCGATAGCAACTCGCCCATGCGGGTTGATTCAAAATACGGCATATCCATCGCCATCACCCGCGCAAATACATCGCGCCGAATATCGTTGATCAGCTTTTCACCCAGCGACGACACCAGATAAAACCGCGCATAGGAGGCAGCGGCAAGCATCCCCACCACGCCCAACAGCATCATAAACCCGCGATCGAGCAGATGCGGATCGCCCTGTGCAATCCCATAATCTACCAGATAGCGCAATGCGCCCCCCATCCCCAGCATTGCGGCCGAGGTGAACATCAGCGCCACAACCGCCAGCAGGATAGTGCCTCGATACGGACGCAGATACGGTTTCAGTTCCCGCAAACTGCGGATACTGCCTTTATCGCGGCGATGCGCGGAGCTGGCGTAGAGAGCGTTTGAGCGATGTTCCATAAGATAAGCGATAAGCAGTAAGTTGAAAGTAAGGCTTCTATACCTTATCTTGCCACTAGTCACTTATCACTTAGGTCTTTTATGCTCAAATATTTCCCTTACTCTGAACTTGGCCACGCCGATCACGGCTGGCTGGACGCCCGCCACCATTTCAGCTTTGGTGGGTATCACAATCCTTACCGCATGGGCTTTGGTGCCTTGCGTGTGATTAACGACGATGTGATTGCGGCGGGCAGAGGCTTTGCACAACATCCACATGATAATATGGAAATTATCACTTATGTCCGCAGCGGTGCGATTTCGCATCAGGATAGCGAAGGCAATACAGGCCGCACTGGCGCAGGCGATGTGCAAGTGATGAGCGCGGGCACAGGCATCCGCCATTCAGAACACAATCACGAGCAGGAAAAAACCACACTATTTCAAATCTGGATTCTCCCCCGCGAACAAGGGGTGAAGCCTCGTTGGGACGCCAAAGCCTTCCCCAAAACGCCCGTGACCGAGCGGCTGAATCTGCTGGTATCTGGCTTTGCGGAAGATGAAAATTCAGGCGCATTAACCATCCACCAAGACGCCCGCATTTTCGGCGGCAGAATCGCGGCGGGAACCACGCTCACCCATCCTTTGCGTCAGCAAGCTTATCTGCTGGTGTCAGAGGGGTCAGCGCTGCTCAACGGCCATCCGATAACCAAAGGCGATGGCGTGGAAATCACTGCGGAAACCTCCCTCACCCTGCAAGCCCAAACGGAAGCCGAAGTGCTGGTGATTGAGGTGCCCGAATTCCTTTAGCGCCACAATCGGCAATCGACACTTCAGGCCGTGGAGTGTATATCCCCTCTCATGCCTCAACCCGAATTCCTCTCTAAACCACTCCCTGAGATGACCCCCGAAGAATGGGAGTCTTTGTGCGATGGCTGTGGCCTGTGCTGCCAGATTCGCGTGGAGGATGAGGATACGGGCGAGACGGCACTCTCCAATGCCGCCTGCAAATATTTATGTCTAAATAGCCTACAATGCAGCGATTACGCCAACCGCCAGCAGAATGTGCCCGATTGCGTCAAGGTCACGCCCGAAAATATTTTTAAGCTCGATTGGCTGCCGCATACCTGCGGTTATCGCCTTGCGGCTTTTGGCAAGCCCCTACCCCGCTGGCATCATCTGATTTGTGGCGATAAAAATCCTGTTCATACACGTGACCCCGCTATGA
>JBILIE010000155.1:0-4467 GCA_044350115.1 Rickettsiales bacterium | reverse complement strand
CCGCACCCTCACCAAAATCTGGGGCGATGCCGAACCCGAAGCGGCAGCCTAATTATGGACGAGGCCAATAGAATTTTCGATTATCTGCCTGTCTCCTTTGGTAATAAATCAGAGCTTGATTACATCATCTCGCTGCAGGAGGCCATGCACAGCAATTATGAAAACAAGCACTATCAGTTCTCGTATCTGGCATTTCATATGCTGTTTATGGCGGCGGTTTATTATAATGTGGTGCAAATCCGCGAACATTCCCACAGCGATTACAAAAAGATCATCTTCGGATTCTCTGAGCTTTTAGAGCTGGAAGAGGGGTTTAGAGACAATACAAAGGATGATGCAAAAAAGGAGTTCTCCCCCTTTGCGCTGAGTGCAGAGAATGAAAGACGCATTTTTGAGTTGTTTCGGTTCCTTGGTTTTGAGAAACAACATATTGGTAAATTTAAGAAAATAGTGGATTTCAGAAATGAGCTTGCTCATTGTAACGGCAAGGCGAGCTTAAACTCTGAAGACACCATCATTAAAAACGTAAATATCGCCCTGCGCCTTGTGGAGGAGCTACAGCAAGCCACCAAAAAGCATATTGACGAGATATATAAAGAGTTTCTAGCCACCCCAGAGGAAGAATGGGAATATGACACGGTAAAAGAGCAGGTTGAAGAGTATTTTATCAAGCGATTCTATCTCTCGCTCGCTGACTTGAAATTCTGCACTCAGTTCAATACGGCTGATCTGGGTGAAGCGGCTCAGGCCTCCGCTCAGAAACTTCATCAGTTTATACTGCAAAACTTTCAGGATGAGCTGCTTGATCAAGATTGATCAGCCCCAGCAATTTATTTCCGCTGCTACCTATGTGCTACCTAGAGAGAAAAACCAAAAAGCTGGTTTGCAGCCAACCATCTGAAAAATATGGGGCGAGTGACGGGGTTCGAACCCGCGACCTCCAGAATCACAATCTGGCGCTCTAACCAGCTGAGCTACACCCGCCACAAAAAAACAGGGCGTAAGTAATAGGCGATTAGTTGCAAAGGTCAAGTAACGATAAGCCGCAATTGCCACTTTATTGTCATGCTCAAAAATCTGTGTGTTTTTTAATAATTAGTGTTGACGTGGGCACTGTTTCAAGCGACTTTGTTGCCCCGTAAGCACATTTTCCTTTTTGCAACGCAGCATTCTCTCTTATGGGTCATGAAAAAAATCGAAGCAATTATTAAACCTTTTAAACTCGACGAAGTAACTGAAGCACTTCAAGAAATCGGGATAAAAGGGCTGACTGTGACTGAAGTAAAAGGCTTCGGACGCCAAAAGGGACATACTGAACTTTACAAAGGCGCAGAATATCTCGTCGACTTCCTTCCCAAAATTAAGATTGAGATGGTGGTGGAGGATAAAGCAGTAGATAAAATCACCGAAACCATTATCAAAGCCGCGCAGACGGGCCGTATCGGCGACGGCAAAATTTTTGTTAGCACTATTGAACAAGCCATCCGCATTCGCACCAATGAACGCGATGAAGCCGCACTATAACATCACTCTTTTAACCTAACCAAAGGAACGCAACCATGACCGACAACGTCTTCCAGCTCATCAAAGATCACGATGTGCAGTTCGTAGAATTCCGTTTTACTGATCCCAAAGGCAAGTGGCATCACACTGCATATCATGTTGGTCAGGTTTCTGTAGCAACTTTTGAAGACGGCGTGATGTTTGACGGTTCTTCTATCGCTGGCTGGAAAACCATCAACGAGTCCGACATGATCTTGATGCCAGATGCATCTAGCGCCTTCCTTGATCCCTTTACTGCACAGCCTACTTTGGTATTGTTTTGCGATGTAATCGAGCCGACCAGTGGTCAGCCTTATGGCCGAGATCCACGCTCTACGGCGAAGCGCGCAGAGGCATATTTGCAATATACAGGCATTGGCGATACTGCCTATTTTGGCCCTGAATTGGAGTTCTTTATTTTCGACGATGTGCGCTTTCAAGTAGGGCCATTCGGCGCGTTCCACGAACTCGAATCAGAAGAATTTCCTAGCAATTCTGGCAAAGTCTATGAAGGCGGCAACCACGGCCATCGCCCCCTCACCAAAGGCGGTTACTTCCCTGTAGCCCCCGTTGATTCTTGTCAGGATTTGCGTGCAGAAATGCTGAGCACTTTGCAACAAGTGGGCATTGTTCCACAAATTCATCACCATGAAGTAGCACCCGCACAGCACGAACTCGGCTTTGAATTCAGCACGCTGATCAAAACCGCCGATAACGTGCAAAAATACAAATATGTAGTGCATAATGTGGCGCATGGTTATGGCAAAACAGTGACCTTTATGCCCAAGCCTATTTCGGGCGATAACGGCTCTGGAATGCACGTTCATCAATCCATCTGGAAAAAAGGCCAGCCACTTTTTGCGGGTAATGGCTATGCCGATTTGTCTGAAATGTGCCTTTATTATATCG
Organism: Rickettsiales bacterium; assembly: GCA_044350115.1. Lineage (GTDB taxonomy): Bacteria > Pseudomonadota > Alphaproteobacteria > Rickettsiales > JALZUV01 > JBILIE01. The sequence goes on along the minus strand of JBILIE010000155.1, from coordinate 2,016 downwards.
GTGGTATCATCAAACACGCGAAAGCACTCAACGCTTTCACTAACTGCTCTACCAACAGCTACAAACGCCTGATTCCAGGGTTTGAAGCACCTGTATTACTTGCTTATTCTTCGCGCAATCGCTCGGCTTCCATCCGCATTCCCTATGTCGCGAGTCCAAAAGCAAAGCGTATTGAAACTCGCTTTCCTGATAGCACTGCCAACCCTTACTTTGCATTCTCTGCGCTGCTGATGGCGGGCTTGGATGGCATCGAAAATAAAATTCACCCAGGTGAAGCGATGGATAAAAACCTCTACGATCTCCCACCAGAAGAACTCAAAAACGTTCCTACCGTTTGCGGAAGCCTGCGTGAGGCGCTCGATGCACTCGATAAAGACCGCGCCTTCCTCACCCGTGGCGACGTTTTCAGCAACGATCAGATCGACGCCTACATCGCGCTCAAAATGGAAGAGGTTTATGCATGGGAGCATGCTCCGCATCCAATTGAGTTCAAAATGTATTACTCGGTGTAATCACCAATACAAAAACAACAAAAAAGGCGGATGGAAACATCCGCCTTTTTTGTTTATGAAGAGTTTATGATAATTCGTCCCATTACTTCTGCCGACCTTCCACAGCTTGGGCAACTTGCACAGCAATGCTTTACAGAAACCTTCGGTCACCTCTATTCACCGCAAAACCTACAACATCATTTGGACACCTTCTGCTCTGCAACTTTCTTTAAAAATGAGCTTGCAGAGGGCAATGAAATTCTAGTGGTGGAGGAAAATGGATTGCTTGTTGGCTATGCAAAATATGGCCATATAGGGGTGCCATTAAAAGCTAAACCACATCCAAATGACAGAGAAATTCACCGCCTTTATGTATTAACGGCGCATCATGGCAAACAATTTGGCCGCCAATTAATAGAGGCCATGCTCGCAAAACCACAGATGCAGCAAGCTCCCGCAATTTACATCAGCGCTTGGTCAGAAAATTACAAAGCACTCCGTTTTTATGCACATTATGGATTTTCGTATTTTGATAATTACACCTATTACGTCGGCGATCATGCTGATGATGAGTTTATTTTGCAACGAAAACAGTAGCAAAAAAAAGCCAGCCTCTAAGGGCTGGCGTAAGGTGGGGAAACTACCGTGGAAGCGCTACGGCTGCTGCGACATATGATGGAGCTGGAAAGCAATTTCCGTATGCCGACGCTTCAATTCTTCATATTCATTTTTATGCATTACTCGATCTAACGAAAGCTGCATGAAGTCAAGAAAAATGATTACGATCTTTTCTAGTTCTTCTTTTATCTTAGTTATTATCGAATCTGCGATATTATTTATTCTTGCCGACGCAAGCTTGGCATTGCCATGAGCTTTCATCGTGTATTCATCAAGGGCATTGTATATCTTTCTGAGCGATGCTTCAACACGATTTCGCGTGGTTCGCTTTATTTTTCCTTCGGCAGCATTAATAAATTCCTCCGTCAACTCGTCTGCCGAACCGCCAAGCTGTTCAATTATAGGTTCAACTAGCTTTAACTGTGCTTCTGGATTCTCCACAACATTGCTGTCAACTGTTGCCGCAAGTTCATCCGCCAAATCATATAATTTCATGATTTCGTCGTATTTCTCTTCTAAATGGCAAATATTATTGCTCATAGCATCCCTCGCAGACCAAAATAATTAATGAATAGTTAAATTTCTATGCTGTCACCTTACAGGAGAAAGATGACACTCTGATGACAGATTCATGACAGTTTCTTTACAATTGATACCTTAAAGCGGCTGCATTCAAATGCTGCTTCTTTCCACATCCATCACAAAAGGCCGCTCCAGAAGCTCTTGAATCGCGGTTTCGAGCGCCATTTTTTGCTGAAGAACTGCATTAACCATTGAGCATAAGGGCATGGAAATATTCATTTTATAAGCCAACGCCGCAACCGATTCCGCCGTTGCCACGCCCTCTGCCAAGGCTGCTTTGCCAGTGTTTTCGCTCTTCTCATAGGTCTTACGCGCCACCTTGTAT
>JBILIE010000154.1:0-4481 GCA_044350115.1 Rickettsiales bacterium | reverse complement strand
GCACAAACACCGTGAGGCCTTCAATCGGCGTGTTAAACACCTCCTCCTGCAGCAGTAGTGATGCATAATTGTCGCGCAGAAAACTTTGCATATCTTTGAACTGACGATAAGTGGTGGGTAGCGCATAAAATGAAATGAAATAGGCAAAAACGGTTGCTACAAGCCCTGCGAGCAATACGGGTTTACTCAGTTGAAACCGCGACATTCCTGCACTTTGCAGCACCACCAATTCTGAATCGGCCATCAGGCGGCTATAGGTGAAAATCACGGCAATAAACAAAGTCAGCGGTAACACCACAAATAACAACGAGGGAATAATCAGCGCGGTGAGCTTTAAAAACGTCAGCGCCGAAACACCGCGATTCACAATAAAATCGATAAAGCGCAAAGCTTGCGTCAGCCATACAATACTTGTAAGACTGAAAGCTACAATCAGGGCGGTGCCGCCCAGATATTTACCAATATACGAGATGTAACGTTGCATGTTGCACCATGATAGGAAGGGAAACACCAAATGAAAACCGATTTTACCACTGCTGCTAAATTCAAAGTTGCCGATGCTGCCCATAAAGGCGCTCTCGTGATTGCACTGGGTGAAGATAAAAAGCTGCCAGAAGCCGCTGCCAGCCTCAGCGCAAGCGTGACCAAGGCTATTGCCGCCAGCCGTTTTGCGGGTAAGAAAAAACAATTGCTGACGATTCTTGCACCTGCGGGCGTGGGATTTGCACAGATTGTTCTTGTGGGCGTGGGTAAAGCGGCAGGGACGGTCTGCTTTGAAGTGGCGGGTGGTGCTGTCGTGGCGGAGCTCAATAAATTAGGGGTGAAGGAAGCCACGGCAATCATCACCGCCCCCAAAGGCGCAAAAGCAAGCGATGCCGAAGCGGCAGCACATTTTGCGGCGGGTGTGGAGCTGAAATCTTATCGCTTCGACAAATACAAAACCAAAGAAAAGGCTGATGCAAAACCAACGTTTGTTACATTGAAAGTTGTGGCAGATGCGAAGGCGAAAGCGGCTTATGAAGCGGTGAAGCCTGTGACGGATGCCGTGTTGTTCATTCGCGATTTGGTGAATGAACCGGGCAATGTGATTTACCCTGAAACACTCGCCGCTGCCTGCAAAACGCTCACTAAGTTGGGCGTAACAGTGGAAGTGATGGGCGAAGAAAAGCTCAAAAAACTTGGCTGTGGCGCGTTGCTGGGCGTAGGGCAAGGCTCTGTGTGCGAAAGCCAGATGGTCGTGATGCATTACAATGGCGGCGACAAGAAAACCGCACCCATTGCCTTTGTCGGCAAGGGCGTGACGTTTGATACGGGCGGTATCAGCATCAAACCTGCGGGCGGGATGGAGGAGATGATCATGGATATGGGCGGCTCCGCTGCTGTCATCGGCGTGATGCGCGCATTGGCGCAGGGCAAGGTGAAGGTCAACGCCGTGGGCGTGGTCGGCCTTGTCGAGAATATGCCCAGCGGCAACGCACAGCGCCCTGGTGATATCGTCACGTCTATGTCAGGCCAGACGATTGAAGTGTTGAATACGGATGCGGAAGGGCGCTTGGTGCTGGCCGATTGCCTGTGGTACACGCAGGATCGCTTCAAGCCGCAATTCATGATCAATCTGGCCACGCTGACGGGCGCGATTCTGGTGGCGATTGGCGATAGCCGCGCAGGGTTGTTCAGCAATAACGACAAACTTGCCGAGCGTCTGCACGAAGCAGGCGAACGCAGCGGCGAGCCTGTCTGGCGTTTACCTTTGGGCGAGGAATATGACAAGCTCATCGATTCCCCCGTGGCGGATATGAAAAATATCAGCGATGGCCGTTTGGCGGGCAGCGTCACTGCCGCGCAATTCCTGCAACGCTTTGTGAATGATGTGCCATGGGCGCATCTGGACATTGCGGGCACGGCGTGGAACACCAAAGGCACCGATCTCTCCCCGCGCGGCGCAACGGGTTACGGCGTGAAGTTGCTGCACAATCTGGTGCTGAAACATTATGTGAAATAAGGCTGCCGAGAGGGGGCAGAAAAAAAGCGTGACCTCCGCACTGTTTTGGGATAATCGTTGGAATAAGTATAAAAATATACAGCTACCAATAATAAGAAAAAACAATGTTTGGGGAAATTAACGATGGCTCGCTCAGGCGGCATTGCGGGTAAGATCCGTAAATCATCACGCACAAAAGTAACGATGCTCCTTGGCTATTTGCTGAGCACGACACCCGTGATGGCGTATGATGTGCGGGACGAAGTGCAGCTTGCCCAAAACTTTATGCCGCTTTCGCAAGAAAATCAGGGCGGGTATTTGCAGGAATCACCGTATTTGAATCGCCCAAGGGGCAGTGTTGCGCCGCGCCGTCATCCCGCCGAGCCTTTGCCTAGTGCGGCGGAGCTGCGTCGTAAAGAAATAGCGCAGCGCCTGCTACAAGAGCGTGCGATTAAAACCCCGCCTGTGCTGGCACCGATTGTGGATACGGCACCTGTGGCGGCGGTTGCTGCTAAATCTGCGCCTGTGGCGAGTGAGGTGATTAGGGCGCCGATTGTAGATACTGCGCCAGTAGCGCCTGTTGCTGCTAAGGTTGCACCTGTGGCGCGTGAAGTGATTAGAGCGCCGATAGTGGATTCCACGAAGCTTGCCCCTGCCCATGTCCCTGAGCCGAAGGTGATGGAAGAGGTGATTTCGCCTCAGGCGACTGCGTTGGAGGATGCGCTGGTCAAAGAAATTGAGGCAGAAGAAGCCAAGCCTGTAGCGACGCCTCCTGTGCTCAAAGCCAAGCCCGATGCGCCAAAATTTTTATTGCCTTTGCCGCTGAAAGAGCGTGCTGAAGCGCCCGCCGCGCCCAAAGAGGCTTTAAGCAGTGAAGAAAAAGCCCGCAATGTGATGCTGAAATCTGCGCCCGCGCCTTCACTTGCACCTGCACCTGCACCCGCCCCTGCGAGGGTATCGAAGCCGCGTTCGGCTTCTGTACTCATTCCACAAGTGAATCCTCAAGCGCCGTTGCTGAACCCTGAAATGACAAAAGAGGCAATGCGCCGCCCTCAGACCAAAGAAGAATCCGCTAAGCAAATTGAAGAAAAATTGCGCGCCGCGCTACAAAATCGGATGGTGCGGGAAGATGCGCCCCAGACGCCTCCTGTTGCCGCTAAGCCAAAGCCAGAGCAAAAGCCCACGCCCACGCCCACGCCCAAGCCAGCAATGGCACCAAAGCCAAAAGCGGCTGAGCCTGAGCACATTTTGGAAATGCCTAAGCTGAAGGAAAAGATAGAGCTGCTTGCTCCACTGACCGCTCCCGCAGAAAAACCTGCTGCGCCCAAAAAGCACTTGCTCGAAATGCCAGCAGAAAAGGCACCTTCGGCGATGCCGCCTCCACCGATTCCCCCTGTGAAGAAGCCGTTATTGGGGGATGAGCTTCCCTCGGAAATGCAAAAGCCAAAATCGGGTGAAGGTGCAGATTCTACGCCGCAAAGCAGAGCAGTGAACCGCATTAATGCCGCGATGAATGCATTGCGCCAGAAAATACTGCCTGTATCAGAACAGGCAGAGGAGGCGCCTACTTTAATGATGGCGCCCGACCCCTCTGAAGTGGCCGTGAAAACGCCTGAAGTATTGGTAAGCGCGGATGAGATGTCGGCAGCGGATAATGCGCTGATGCGATCCGTTACGGGCGCAGAGGAGGCGCCAAAAAAACTGCCTCCACAGGTCATTAAAGCGTCACTGCCTACGCCACAACCAAAAATAGTCTCGGTTGATGTGGCACCCAAAAGCAAAAACCTGCCCGTCTCGGTGCAGCAATTGGTGGAACAGCTGAAACAGCAAGCCAAAGAGCGTTCATTGCAGGAAGAAGCGGCTCCCCCGCAAATGGCGAGTGATGTCTCGCAGGAAAAAAAAGCACAGCCCTCTGGTTCAATGTCGTTCCTAGAAGAATTGCAAAGCGTGGTGGGGATGATTGCCTCTGACGAAAAAGAGGACGAGAAACCACAAAGTGAAATGCTTAAGCCGATGAGCCAAAGCAGTGGCGTGCAGGATTTAACCACGCAGTGGAAGAAAAGAGAAGTGGCGGCGGAATCTGCAGACCGTCTTATGCCTATGCAGTTAAGTGGCCGTATACAGCCGCTCAATGCGATTTTGCAGGCAGAGGGAGAAGACGGTAAAACGCTTACCTTGGTGAATGAGATTTCCGATGCTGATTCTGCTTTGTTGCAAAATGCGAGTGGGCAGACAATCACGCATGAACCGCCGATGAAATATGAAGTGGTGAGGCAATCTTTGCCCGATTCACCTGCACTTCCCCAGCCCAGAGAATTACCCGCAGAGCGTGAAGTGGCGTTGGTTGTACCTGCAGAAACACGGGTGAAATTGCCTGTGCGCGAGATACCGATTGATTTGAAAACAGGCGACAAGCCGTTTTCAAAATGGAAAGAACCCACACCGTCAGGCGAGCAACTAAAAGGCAAATTGCAACTGGTGAATGCGGAAGAAGAAATGC
>JBILIE010000178.1:0-3890 GCA_044350115.1 Rickettsiales bacterium | reverse complement strand
GAGGTGGAAGACCATGTCGCCGTGATTTTTGACGCGGGACGGCTTAGCTTTCGCAATGAGATTTACGACAAATATAAGGCCAATCGCGACGAAACCCCCGCCGAATTGGTGCCGCAATTTGCCTTAGTGCGCGAGGCAACACAGGCGATGGGGCTACCGCAAATGGAGTTGGCAGGGTTCGAGGCAGATGATTTAATCGCGAGCTACACCCGATCGGCAGCGGCGGCGGGGTACGAAGTGGTGATTGTCTCCTCTGACAAAGATTTGATGCAGTTGGTGGACGATGCGGCGGACATCACCATGTTCGACGCAATGAAAGACAAGCCATTGCGTGAGGCGGAGGTGCTGGAGAAATTCGGCGTGTTGCCCAACAAAGTAGGCGAGGTGCTGGCGCTGATGGGCGATAGTTCCGATAATATTCCGGGTATTCCCGGTATTGGCCCCAAAACGGCGGCGGAGCTGATTCAGGCTTACGGCGATGTTGAAACGCTGATTGCGCGCGCGGGGGAGATTAAGCAAAATAAACGGCGTGAATCAATTATCGAACATGCCGAAAAAGCGCGCCTCTCGCGCACTTTGGTGAGCCTGAAAGAGGATGTGCCACTGCCTGTCCCGTTAGATGACTGCACCTATCATGGCCTCACGCAAGAACCCCTGCGCGATTTTTTGAAGCGGATGGAGTTTAAGAAGTTAGAGGAGCGGCTTGTCTCTAAGCCGTCATCCCGAAGCGTAAGCGAGGGATCTCCTCAACTAGATTCCTCGGTCTCTCTGCTCACTCGGAATGACGCGGTTGTGGTTCTCTCCGCCGAATCCGCTCTCACCGCGCTTATTGCCGCCATCCGTGAGCAAGGCCGTGTGGCGATTTCTTTGGAGCGTGAGGGTGCAAAACTGATTGGTATTGCGCTGGCGGTGGAGGGCGCAACGGCCTATGTGCCCATCGGTCACATTACGCAGGATACAGGTGATTTATTCGCCGAAACCTCGCTCGCGCCGAATCAGCTTCCGTTGGCGGTAGCAGAGAAATATTTGAAGCCATTGCTTGCCGATGCATCGGTGATGAAGCTTTGCTGGCGGGCGAAAGAGGATCTACATTTCGGATGGAAAATCGTATCATTCGAGGATGTCTGTTTGATTTCCTATGTGCTCGAGGCAGGTCTGCATGGGCATGAATTGAGTGATTTGGCAGATCTACCAGACCCAACCTCAGTGCTGGGGTCAGGCCGCAATAAAAATACGATGGCACAAGCGGAGCCAGAAAAATATGCGGTGTTTGCGGGTGCGCGGGCGGCGGCAACATTGCATCTGTGGCATCAGTTGAAACCACAACTTTTTGCACGTCATTTGCTGACGGTGTATGAGCGGATAGAGCGCCCACTGATTCTCGTGCTGGCAGCGATGGAACGAGTGGGAGTTAATGTAGATCTGCAAAATCTGCGCGGGCTTTCGGCAGAATTTAACGCCATTTTGCGCGGGTTAGAGCAAGAGATTTATGCGCTGGCGGGAACCGAATTTTTGATCGGCTCGCCTAAGCAGCTCGGCGAAATTCTGTTTGAGCGCATGGGGATAACAGGCGGCAAAAAAAGTAAGAAAAGCGGGCAATATTCCACAGGCGTAGAAGTGCTGGACGAGCTGGCAGCGCAAGGCCATCTCATCGCCGAAAAAGTGTTGGAATGGCGACAATATGACAAGCTCCGCAGCACCTATACCGAGGCGCTGGAGAAGCAAATCAACCCGCAAACGGGCAGGGTGCATACGACCTTTGAACAGACGGTGGCCGCGACTGGTCGCTTGAGTTCGACGAATCCAAATTTACAGAATATTCCGATTCGCACCGAAGCGGGAAAACGTATTCGCCATGCCTTTATTGCTGCAGAGGGCTATGAACTCATCTCCGCCGATTACTCGCAAATTGAGTTGCGCTTGCTGGCGGAAATGGCCGATATGCCCGCACTGAAACAAGCCTTCCGCGATGGGCAGGATATTCATGCCGCAACGGCTTCGCAGATGTTTAATGTGCCGATTGCCGAAGTCAGTAGTGAATTGCGCCGCCGTGCGAAGATGATCAATTTCGGGATTATTTATGGTATTTCCGCGCATGGCTTGGCGATGCGTTTGGGGATTGATCGCGGCGTCGCCGCCGAATTTATCAATGCCTATTTCGAGCATTATCCGGGTATCAAAGCCTATATGGAGGCCAAAAAACTGGAAGCGCGAACTTATGGTTACATTACGACGCTGTATGGTCGCCATGTGCATATTGCGGGCATCAACGACGCGAATTTTATGCGCCGCGCTTTTGGTGAACGCCAAGCAATCAACGCGCCATTACAGGGGACGGCAGCGGATATTATCAAGCGGGCGATGCTCTGTTTAAGTGAATCAGGAATCATGAATCATGATTCACGAATGCTGTTGCAGGTGCATGATGAATTGTTGTTTGAAGTGCCCGCAGGCCGTGGCGCAGAACTCGCCCCACAAATTAAAAAGATTATGGAATCCGCCGCGCATTTGAGTTTGCCCCTCACCGTAGAGGTGAGTGTTGGCAAAAATTGGGGGGAGATTCATTGAGTGGCGCTCTCGCATTATCGTCAGAAACGACTCCGCTGAAATTACTGCGGCAGCTTTATGGTTATGGCAGTTTTCGCGGCGCGCAGGCGGAGGTGATTGATCATGTCATCGGCGGTGGCAGCGCCTTTGTGTTGATGCCCACAGGCGGGGGGAAGTCGCTATGTTATCAGATTCCCTCCTTGATGCGCGACGGTGTGGGGGTGATTGTCTCGCCGCTGATTGCGCTGATGCAGGATCAGGTGATGGCGCTGAAAGAATTGGGAATCCGGGCTGCCGCGATTAATTCCGCCATGCCCGCTGCACAGGTGGAACAGACGAAGCGCGATATCCGCAATGGTGTGATTGATATGGTCTATGTCGCGCCAGAGCGGTTGCTGATGGAAGATTTTCTGGATCTTCTCTCTGCATCTCGCGTGGCGTTATTTGCGATTGATGAGGCGCATTGTGTGTCGCAATGGGGGCATGATTTTAGGCCGCATTATACGCAATTATCGCTGCTGGCAGAACGCTTCCCCAAAGTGCCGCGCATCGGGCTGACGGCGACGGCAGATGCGCCGACGCGTAAGGATATTTTAGAGCGATTATGTCTGACGCAAGGCCGCAGTTTTATTGCGGGATTTGATCGCCCAAACATTCATTACAGCATCGTGGTGAAAGACCGCGCCGAGCAGCAATTATTGCGGTTTTTGCGCGAACAGCACATGGGCGAAAGCGGTATTGTCTATTGTCTTTCACGCAAGATGGTGGAGGAAACGGCGGGGTGGTTGTGCAGTCAGGGTTTCAACGCGCTGCCCTATCATGCGGGGATGGATAATACCTTGCGCGCACAAAATCAGGAGCGGTTTCTGCGCGAAGAAAAAATCATTATGGTCGCGACGATCGCTTTTGGGATGGGGATTGATAAGCCCGATGTGCGCTTTGTCGCGCATATGAATATCCCCAAAAATATAGAGGCTTATTATCAGGAAACAGGACGCGCTGGGCGCGATGGATTGCCCGCCGAAGCGCTGATGATTTACGGGATGAGCGATGCCGCGATGCAGCGTAATTTTATCGACGATTCCAACGCGCCAGAAATACAAAAGCGCATTGAACATACTAAGCTTAACGCGCTTCTGGGGTTGTGTGAGGTGGCGGGATGTCGGCGACAAGTGATACTCGAATATTTCGGCGACCACGGCCAGCCCTGCGGCAATTGCGATACCTGCAACACGCCGCCAGAAACGTTTGAGGGGACGATTGCCGCGCAGAAAGCGCTCTCTTGTGTCTACCGCACAGGGCAACGCTTTGGTGTGAGTTACTTGATTGATGTGCTACTCGGC
>JBILIE010000013.1:0-14320 GCA_044350115.1 Rickettsiales bacterium | reverse complement strand
ATCATAAAACTGAAGGCACACAGCCGGGTATCGTATTTCTCACTGGCTTCAAATCAGATATGAGCGGCGCGAAAGCACTGGCGATTGAGGCTTTTTGTAAAAAGAATAAACGCCAGTTTATTCGCTTTGATTATCGTGGGCATGGTGAATCTTCAGGTACATTCGAGGATTTTCGTATCGGTAAGGGTAAAGAAGATATCCTCGCGATTCTTGATAAACTGTGTGACGCTCCGCAGATATTAGTCGGCTCCTCGATGGGCGGGTGGATTATGTTATTGGCTGCCATAGCACGACCTGAAAAAGTGGCAGGACTCATCGGTCTTGCGGCGGCACCTGATTTTACCGAGCATTTATTGCTCGATGCCTTTACCCAATCGCAACGTAAAGAATTGCATGAAAAAGGCCGTGTGCTGGTGCCTAATTGTTATGGCAGCGAGCCTTATCCTATCGGTATCGATTTCATCGCCGAAAGTGGTGAACATTTGGTATTAGATGCAGAGATTCCCATCACCTGCCCAGTGCATTTGGTGCATGGCATGATGGATGACGATGTGCCATGGGAGTTTTCTGTAACGCTGAACGAAAAACTGGCAAGTAAAGAAGTAAAAACCACCTTAGTGGAAAACGGCGATCATCGTCTTTCCAGCGAGAAACATCTGGGTATTATCACACGCACTATCGCAAAAATGCTGGATAAGTTTGAAAACTAGTTGCAGTGCAACAAGCCATTCTTTAGCATATTGGCGAATCATTCTTTAGGACTCGTCATGAAACCATCTGCCAAACCCCACAACCCTTGTTTCTCCTCTGGCCCTTGCGCGAAGCGTCCGGGTTGGAGCTTAGACGCACTCAAAGACGCGCCGCTTGGGCGTTCGCACCGCTCTAAAATTGGTAAAAGCAAGTTGCAACAGGCGATTGAGCTGGCGCGGGAAGTGCTGGGGATTCCTGCCGATTATAAAATTGGGATTGTTCCTGCTTCGGACACTGGCGCTTATGAAATGGCGATGTGGAGCCTGCTTGGCGCACGCGGCGTGGATATGTTTGCTTGGGAGAGCTTCGGCGAGGGCTGGGTGACGGATGTTAAAAAACAACTGAAACTCGCCGATACTCGCACCTTCACCGCACCTTACGGTCAACTGCCCGATTTAACCCAAGCGGATTGGGCACGCGATGTGTGCTTTACTTGGAACGGCACCACCTCTGGCGTAAAAGTGCCAAATGGCGATTGGATTGCGGCGAATCGCGAAGGCCTCAGCATTTGCGATGCCACTTCAGCGGTTTACGCCATGGAAATGCCGTGGGATAAACTGGATGTCACTACATGGAGCTGGCAAAAAGTGTTGGGTGGGGAAGGGGCGCATGGGATGATCGTGCTCAGCCCTCGCGCCGTGGAGCGACTGACGAGCTACACTCCCGCATGGCCGATGCCGAAGATTTTTCGTCTCACTAGTGGCGGCAAATTGATTGCCGATATTTTTGAGGGCGCGACCATCAACACCCCCTCCATGCTCTGCGTGGAAGATTCGATCGATGCGCATCTCTGGGCGAAATCGCTGGGCGGATTATCGGGCTTGCTGGCACGCAGCAATGCTAATCTTGCCGCTGTCGAAAGCTGGGTGGCCAAAACACCGTGGATGGATTTCCTCGCTACTGATAAAACCATCCGCTCCAACACCTCCATCTGCCTGACGATTACCGATAGCTGGTTCACTAGCCAGTCGGATGACGCACAACAAGCCGTCATCAAACAACTTGCAGGCAGCTTAGAAAAAGAGGGTGTTGCCTACGACATTGCGGGTTATCGCGATGCTCCTGCAGGCTTGCGCATTTGGGGGGGGGCAACGGTGGAAACATCCGATTTGCAAAGCCTCTTCCCGTGGATTGAATATGCTTATGAACAATTAAAAACGCAGGCGGTAGCCGCCTAGCTGTCATACCCGCGCAGGCGGGTATCCAGCGCAAAAAACTAAATTCCTGCCTACGCGGGAATTACGATAGAAAAAAGAAAGTAATAAAAATGCCAAAAGTTCTTATCTCCGACAAACTCTCCCCCGAAGCGATCGATATTTTTAAAAATGCGAAGATTGAGGTGGATGTTAAAACTGGCCTCACGCCTGATGAACTGAAGGCCATTATTGGTCAATATGACGGCCTTGCGATCCGCTCTGCAACCAAAGTCACGACCGAAATTTTGGACGCTGCGCCTAATTTAAAAGTAGTCGGGCGGGCGGGAATTGGCGTGGATAATGTGGATGTAAAGGCCGCCACTGCTCGTGGCGTCATCGTGATGAATACCCCTTTTGGCAATTCTATCACCACCGCTGAACATGCGATTGCGATGATGATGTCGCTGGCGCGGGATATCCCTCAAGCCAGCGCCTCGACCCATGCAGGCAAGTGGGAGAAAAATAAATTTATGGGGATTGAGCTTTACAGCAAAACCCTTGGTTTGATTGGTTGTGGTAATATCGGCAGAATCGTCGCCAGCCGCGCACAGGGATTGCAAATGAAGGTGATTGCTTATGATCCCTTCCTTTCCGCTGAACGTGCCGAGAGCATGAATATTGAAAAAGTGGAGCTGGACGAGCTGCTGAAACGCGCTGATTTCATCACGCTGCATACGCCGTTGAATGATTCCACGCGGTATATTTTGAACAAAGATTCGCTCGCGAAATGCAAAAAGGGCGTGCGGATTATCAATTGCGCGCGCGGTGGATTGATTCAGGAAGCTGACCTCAAAGAAGCTCTCGATTCTGGCCAAGTCGCAGGCGTGGCGCTGGATGTATTTGAGGAAGAACCCGCCACGGCAAATGCACTTTTTGGGCATGAGAAAGTGATTTGCACGCCGCATCTCGGCGCGTCCACTTCTGAAGCACAAGAGAATGTGGCGATTCAGGTGGCGGAACAAATGGCGGCGTATTTGAATACGGGTGCGGTGACAAATGCGCTGAATATTCCATCAGTTACGGCAGAAGAAGCGAAAAAACTGAAGCCTTATTTATTGTTGGCGGATCAATTGGGTAGCTTCACAGGTCAAATCACCGAATCTAGCCTGCAAGAAATCACGATTGAATATGAGGGCGGGGTGGGGCAGCTCAACACTAAGCCGATTACTGCTGTGGCGTTGCAGGGTATTCTCAAGCCGCTGGTCGATTCCGTGAATATGGTCAATGCGCCTGTGATTGCGGCAGAGCGCGGGATTAAAGTGAGCGAAACCAAGCGCGAGCAAAAAGGCGAATATGCTAACCTCATTCGCATTATCGTCAAAACCGAGAAGCAAATACGGGACGTGGCGGGAACAACCTTTGCAGGCAAACCGCGCATTGTAGAAGTCAGCGGCATCAAGCTGGAAGCGGGTTTAGGCGAGCATATGATTTATGTAAACAATGAAGACAAACCTGGGTTTATCGGCGGGCTAGGCAAATTGCTGGGCGAAGCGAGCGTGAATATCGCCAATTTCCACCTTGGGCGCAACGATGCACGGCAGGACGCGATCGCGCTGGTAACGGTGGACGAACCAGTCAGCCATGAAGTGCAGCAAAAAATTGCCGCTTTGCCGAGCGTCAAACAGGTCAAGTTATTGCATTTTTAACTTTTGCATGGCAGTATAACCCTTAACAGGGATTAATATGCTTTCGCCACAAGAGTTTGAAGAGTTAAAAAAGCGTGGTATAACCGGCGATGCTGAGGCACAGCGCAAGCTAGGCGACCATTATATGATTGGTGGGCCGGTTACAAAAGATTTTAAAACTGCGGCTACTTGGTACCAGAAATCTGCGGATCAAGGCCATTCTGGTGCTCAAAAATGTCTTGGTAATATGTACGCCAACGGTGTGGGGGTGAAGCAGGATTATGCAAAAGCGTTTGCACTGTATGAGGCATCCGCTGCGCAGGGAAACCCCAAAGCAATTTTTAATTTAAGCTTAATGTATCAAATTGGGCATCATACGGATCGTGATTATCACAAAGCGTATGAACTATGCCAACAAGCAGCTGAAATGGGGTATGCTTCGGCAGAATTTAACCTAGGATTACTCTATTGGAATGGCACGGGCTGCCGTCAGAATAAAGACGAGGCAGTGAAGTGGTACAAGCGCGCTGCCAAGCAAAACAATGTTACCGCTCAGCTCAACCTCGCAATGGCCTACGAGTTTGGTGAAGGCACCATACAAAATTTTAAAGAAGCTTTTTACTGGTATGAAAAAGCAGGCGAGTACGGCGATTATTTTGCACAGGAAAATCTGGGACGCTTTTTTGCGGAGGGGCTTGGAACTGAAAAGGATTTAGTTCATGCTTACAAATGGCATTTTCTGGCACGCACCCATAATTGTGCCGTGGTTTCAGTGGGCGAGGTAAACCCTTGTGATTTGCTAAAACAACAAATGACAGTAGAAGAAGTGGCACAAGCAGAAACAATGGCAAATGCGTGGAGTCCTGCCGGCGCTAAAACGCTTTTGCCTATTTTTCAGGTAAAAGAAGTGGGTGCCACAGGAGCGGCGTAAGCCTACTCCATTTTTTGTCCGCCATTGATTGACATCGTTTCTCCAGTAATAAACCCTGATTCGTCCGCAGCGAGGAATACAACGCAACGCGCGATTTCCTCGGGCTGACCAAGACGACCCACGGGGATGCCCGAAACAATCTTCTGTAACACATTTTCAGGCACAGCGCGCACCATTTCAGTGGCGATATAACCTGGTGCAACGGCGTTGACGGTGATGCCTTTGGCAGCTGTTTCACGCGCTAAGGCTTTGGTAAAGCCGAATACGCCCGATTTGGCGGCAGAGTAATTGGTTTGACCAAACTGCCCTAACTGGCCATTGACCGAGCTGATGCTGATGATGCGCCCGAAATTTTTCTCGCGCATGGATTCAATCACCGCACGCGACATATTGAAGCAAGAGGTGAGATTGGTATCGATCACTTCTTTCCAGTTATCGAGCTCCATTTTGTGCATTGCGCCATCGCGGGTGATACCTGCATTATTTACCAGTACTTCAATAGTACCGCCTAAATCCGCTTCAATTTTTGTTACTGCTTCTGCACAAGCAGCAAAATCTGACACATCCCATTTATAGGCGGGGATTCCTGTACGAGCAGTGAATTCCTGCGCAGCTTCATCGCGTGAAGCGTAATTGGCAACGGGTCGATACCCTGCGGCTTTGAGTGCAAGGCAAATAGATTCGCCAATACCGCGAGTTCCGCCAGTTACAAGTGCAATACGTCCAGTCATATTTTTATTCCTTATCTCTCAACGGTTAATGCAATGCCCATACCGCCGCCAATACAGAGCGTGGCGAGGCCTTTTTTCGCATCACGGCGCGCCATTTCGTGTAGCAGCGTTACCAATACGCGACAGCCCGAAGCGCCAATCGGGTGACCAATTGCAATCGCACCACCATTTACGTTCACTTTGTTTACGTCCCAACCGATTTGCTGATTCACCGCGATTGCCTGTGCAGCAAAAGCTTCGTTCGCTTCAATGAGATCCAAATCGCTATGTTTCCAACCTGCTTTTTCGAGTGCTTTAAGCGATGCGGTGATTGGCCCCGTGCCCATCACCTCTGGCTGTACGCCTGATTGCGCCCATGATGTGATTTTGGCGATCGGTTTGAGGCCGCGTTTTGCTGCTTCTTCCGCAGACATCAGCATCACTATCGCGGCGCCATCGTTGATGCCAGAAGCATTGCCAGCAGTCACCGTACCCTCTTTATCAAAAGCGGGCTTTAATGTGCCGAGCGATTCTGCGGTGGTGCCTGCGCGGGGGAATTCGTCGGTATCCACCACGATATCGCCTTTGCGATCTTTGATGGTGACGGGCACAATTTCGTTTTTGAAGCTGCCCGCTTTCATCGCCGCTTCGCATTTCTGTTGCGAGGCAGCAGAAAATTCATCCTGCGCAGCGCGGCTGATATTGAATTTTTTAGCCACATTTTCTGCCGTCACGCCCATATGATATTTATTAAAGATATCGGTGAGGCCGTCAAAAATCATGGTATCAATCAGCTCGCCATTGCCCATTTTGAGGCCAGAGCGCAAATGTGCCGCATGAGGAGAATTAGTCATGCTTTCCTGACCACCTGCGAGGACGATGCTGCTATCACCAGTTAGAATCGCCTGCATCCCTAAAGCAACCGCGCGCAGACCAGAACCGCAGACTTGGCTAACGCCCCAAGCCGGAGTTTCGACCGCCAAACCTGCGCCGAGCGAAGCTTGACGCGCAGGGTTCATCCCATGCCCCGCAGTGAGCACTTGCCCCAAGATTACTTCTGAAATATCTGCACTGGTAACGCCTGTGGTGGTGAGTAAATCCTTCAACACCGCTGCGCCTAGTTCATGCGCTTTGAGAGGCGAAAATCCGCCTTGAAACTTTCCTACAGCAGTACGTTTTGCCGCAACAATGACAACTTCAGTCATGAATATTCTCCCAATTAATTTCTCTGTGCGCTATCTATGCTAAGCCTTGGGGAATGTCCAGCTAAAGAGATGCTGCATTGCAACAGAAATTATGCACCAAAATGGCGCAATAACCATTCGCCCATCGGCTCCCATAATTTCATGCGTTGCATCCCTGCAATCATCCCTACATGCCCCGCCAGTGGCTTGATTACTTCTGTATTCGGCAATATTGCTGCCAGCGGTTCTGAAACCGATGAAGGCACGATATGATCCTGAATGGGTATTGCGAGTAATGCAGGAATCGAGAGGGCAGTGGGGTCAATTTTCTCGCCCGAAATATCCCATTGGCCTTTCATCAAAATATTATCTCGTGGCCAATCAATCAGGCATTCCTTGGCAACTGCTCGGGTGACGGGCACGCCATCATTTGCCCAATGTTCTAGCGCCACAAAACTGGCAATCACCTCTTCCCGCGTTTCCTGAGCAAAGCGGCTGAATCGCTGATAGAGCCGATACGGGCTCGCAATATAGAGCAGCATTTGCAATGCTTCCGCCGAAAAGAGCGGTGACTCCTCAACCCAATCTTCAATGATTTTGCCTTGTGGTAAAGTGAGGTTAGACAGCGGATATTGCTCATAATTCCACGGAGTCGCCAGCAACACCATCCCCTGAATACGCGAGAAAAGCTGGGCAAGAGCGAGTGTGATCACTCCGCCCATGCAATAGCCAATCGCGACCATTGGTCGGTTAATCTCATTCCAATTTTTCTGTAAGGCTTCCAGTGCGAGTAGCACATAATCGGATGTTGTTTTATCTGCATCCTGCGCGGTGGGAAAAGGCCACTCCAGCATCAGGCAATCAAAGCCCTGTTCGTTGATATAATTCACCATGCTCGCTTCAGGCCGCAAATCGAGGATGTAATGACGGTTGATGAGCGAGGGAATCAGAAATACAATCGGGCGCGAGCGTGCTTGTGGATGTTTGGAAGCATAAAAATACAGCGGTGCGCCATCACCCGCATTGAGTATTTTACGCTTGCTTGGCTGCTCACCACCCACAAAAGGCGAGTGCATGTAACGCAACACTCCGCCATGGAATTGGCTACTCCTCTGCACCGCCTCCTGATGCAGCGCTTGCGTGTAGCTGGCTGGCAGCTGTGCTCCATTGGCGGCTGAGAGCTTCGATAACGGCGAGTCGCTGTTCGCATAGCTCAAGCCGATGGGCCAGCTCATCAACTGACTGTGTACCATGCCCATCATGAGAGGCAGGCCGCATAGAGGGTGAGGGAGTTGTGTCATACGCTTTGGGTTTAAAATCCTGTGGCTGCCAGAATTGCCCTGATTGTTGCATCATTTCAAGCATCTTCTGGCTAAAGGCAGGGTCGCGCATCATCTGCCCCGCAGATTGCTGCCATAAATCAAAAAACTGCTTTGCGAATTCTTCGGGTTTCATCGTGAGGCTTTACCTTGGTTAGCGGGAATGATAAAAGCTAACCAGCAAATTACCAAGGTATTTTAATATGTCGGCTCCACAAAACAAAAAAGATCCCGCACCCGTTACCATCAAAAAATACGCCAATCGCCGTTTATATAACACCGCGACCAGTATTTATGTGACGCTGGAAGACCTCTGCGAGATGGTAAAAAAAGGCGATGATTTTGTAGTAAAAGACGCGAAAACAGGCGAGGACATCACCCGCCAGATTCTTACCCAGATTATATTTGAACAGGAACTGCGCGGTACACAGGTATTGCCGCTCAACTTCTTACGTTCCGTGATTCGTCATTATGGCGAGGAAGTGCAAAAAGTGCTGCCGCCCTATCTGGATGCGATGATGAGTAATTTTACTGAGAATCAGGAAAAACTCACCACTGTCATGCGTGAATCGATGGGGAGCTACACGCCTTTTGGTCAGTTCGGCGAAATGAGCAAACAAAATATGGAAATGTTCCAAAAAGCCATATCGGCCTTTAATCCCTTTATCGGGAGCGGAAAGAAGTAGAACGCGCCATGCCCTGTGTTGGGCAACCATAGGTATGTGAGGAGGTGAATTCAGCATCATCTTCTAATCTGATGCCTAACCCCTTCATGATGTCTTTCATCTCGCGATAATTGCCGAGTGCCTGTGCAATTTCAGGAGAGATATCGGACACCGCTGCGCCCTCGTGACTTCCCCCCGCTGCACAGCCAACCTCACCAAAATAATCTTCAGTAATCGCAGAAGATGTTGGGGCAGTGTGAGTAATAAGCGTTTCGTCACTATCCCCAATCGCATCCGCCGCAGCATAAGCCGCAACCCCTGCGCCTGCAACGCCTGCTGCCGTGGTGACCGCACTCATGCCCCCTATCGCAAGCGTGGTCGCCCCCCCACCCACTGCCAATGCAGAAAAAACCTTCAGCAGACTGCTACCAAAGCCTTCAAAGCTGAAAGTGCCGCCATCGGTCATGTTGTGGGCAAGTGTCATATGTTAAAAATAGCATAGAACTATGACACTAATATGACAGTCCGCACAAAAAATGGGGATAACTTCGCTGTTATTTACGCCGCCAAATTCTTCAACACAAACTTTCAAAGAGTTAAATTTACTTAATGAAAAATTAATAGGCTGCGCCTACAATCATTTATAGAAGTCATATAACTTACATTAAAATGTATTATGAAAAAGCAGCTTATTACTTTAACTCTGGCAGCCCTAACTTTGGGATCAGTAATTAAGAACTGGTCTGGCTCAGCATCAAATCAACCCGACAATATAGAGCCAATTGACCTCAAAGAAATTTTGACTAAGTCGCGTGCATCTCCGCTAAATGATTTTAGTCATTCTATCAAGTATGATAAAATTTCCACCGAAGGCTTGGGCTATGAGGGGGGAGTGGGTAACACCGCTCACGGTTCAAGTTTTCGCAAAGATTCATTAGATTTACACAACACAGTCACTATTCCTTTTAAATTTAAAAGTGAGGATCGTTTACTGCTTTCAGAACTGTTAGAAACGTCCAAGGGAAAAGATTTCGTAGTTTTGGAGTTTGAAGATAAAACGGGCGGATTGTTCATACCTACCAAAAACCTAAAGATACTTAATGAAACTTACACTGCAATGCTTGCCAGCGCAGGAATCGATTCAGGCGAATTGTTAATTAACTCGGAGGGTGAAGGTGTAAGAAATGCTGCCTATCATGGACTATCAGCCGATGGCAAGTCAATAACCACCTCTATAACTGTTTCTGAGTTATCTTCAAATATACAGAGAGTAACGCAAACTTTGGCGCATGAGGTAGGGCACTATCTAGCGGAAAAAGCAGGGATGGGTGCAACATATCAACAGGACTCAATCGCAAACCACGAAATGGAATTAGCTGCTGATAGCTTTGGCCTTATGCTAACACGCGATTACATTCAAGGCATAAGTAGTTGGCAGTGGAATGAGCATCAAAGCAGTCATACCCACCCAGATGACAATACTAGAAAAAATTTAGCAATCAGGATGGCCGCACGTGATACATTCCCAGGAGCTAACCTTGGGTTTAGCGATAAGGCTCTTGTATCGCGACTAGATTCTTCATCGCTTGCTTTATACCACAGTATTAGGGTTCCAACTACTCTAAATCCCAGCACAAAACCTAATAAAGAACGGTAGTATTTCTTGCTTTGGCTGTTTACGCCGCCAGATTCTTCAACACAAAGCGCAGAATGCCGCCGTTGAAGTAGTATTCCAGCTCGTTCACCGTATCAATTCGGCACAGCACGGGTACTTCTTTCACGGAACCATTTTTCTCGATCACGAGGGTGAGGTCTTTGCGGGGGGCGAGGCTTTCCATGCCCTTGATGCTGATGATTTCACTGCCGTCTAAGCCCAAACTCTGGCGCGTATCGCCATTTTTGAAGGTGATCGGCACAATGCCCATGCCCACAAGGTTAGAGCGGTGAATCCGCTCGAAGCTCTCAGAAATCACGGCTTTCACGCCCAACAGCGCTGTACCTTTTGCCGCCCAGTCACGCGAGGAACCTGTGCCGTATTCTTTGCCCGCGAAAATTACCAGCGGGGTATTATCGGCTTTGTATTTCATCGCCGCATCATAAATACTCATTTGCTCGCCCGTGGGCAGATACTTCGTCACGCCGCCTTCGGTGCCTGCCACCAGCTCGTTTTTAATGCGAGTATTGGCGAAGGTGCCGCGCATCATTACTTCATGGTTGCCGCGACGTGCGCCGAAGGAATTCCAATCCGCTTTGATCACTTTATTGCCTTCGAGATACTTTGCCGCAGGGCCGCCCGCCGCGATATTACCCGCAGGGGAGATATGGTCGGTGGTGATGCTATCGCCGAGCAACGCGAGGATACGTGCGCCTTTGATGTCTGTCACTTCCGCCATCACGTCCATATTGTCGAAGTAGTTAGGCAGGCGCACATAGGTGCTGTCTTCCTGCCATTGATAGGTTTTGCCTGTCGGCGCTTTCACGTCCTGCCATTCTTTTGGCCCTGTGAATACGTCTGCATATTTGCTCATGAACATTTCACGCGTCACGCATTTTGCGACCGTATCGGACACTTCTTGCGAAGTTGGCCAGATGTCTTTGAGGAACACATCTTTGCCGTTTTTATCTTTGCCGATGGAGTCTTTAGTGATGTCGATATTCATCGAACCCGCAATCGCGTAAGCCACTACCAGCGGGGGTGAAGCGAGATAATTTGCGCGCACATGCGGATGCACACGGCCTTCAAAATTGCGATTACCCGAAAGCACCGAAGCAACCACGAGCTGATTGTCTTTAATCGCCGCTTCGATAGGGTCGAGCAGTGGGCCAGAATTGCCGATACACGTCGTGCAGCCATAACCCACAAGGTTAAAGCCCAGCGCATCCAGATCTACCGTGAGACCAGCGCGGTTGAGGTATTCCGTCACCACTTGGCTACCAGGCGCGAGCGAGGTTTTTACCCATGGCTTCGCTTTGAGGCCGAGCGCATTGGCTTTTTTCGCCACTAAACCTGCTGCGAGCATCACATAAGGATTCGAAGTATTGGTACAGGAAGTAATCGCCGCAATCACCACTTTGCCGTGGTCGAGCGTGTAATCTTTGCCAGCCACAGGCGCTTGGAATGCAGCATCGTTTTTGCCCTGATTCAACTCGGAAAGGCCGTTAGCGAAAGATGCTTTTGCATCAGAAAGTAACACGCGATCTTGCGGGCGTTTGGGGCCAGCAATGCTTGGCAGCACTTCGCTTAAATCCAGCGCGAGGGTGTCGGTAAATAAAGGCTCATCGCCCTTATTGCGCCAGAAGCCTTGTTCTTTTGCATAAGCTTCGACCAGCGCAATGCGGTCTTCCGCACGGCCAGTGAGGCGGAGGTAATTGAGTGTTTCATTATCAATCGGGAAGATACCACAAGTCGCGCCATATTCAGGTGCCATATTGGCAATGGTCGCACGATCTGCGAGCGGCAATTCTTCCAGACCTTCGCCGTAGAATTCTACAAATTTACCTACCACACCTTTTTTGCGCAGCATTTGGGTGACGGTCAGAACCAGATCCGTCGCAGTCACACCATCAACAAGTTTTCCTGTGAGTTTGAAGCCTACTACTTCAGGAATCACCATTGAAACGGGCTGACCGAGCATTGCCGCTTCCGCCTCAATCCCGCCCACGCCCCAGCCTAAAATGCCAAGACCATTGACCATGGTGGTGTGAGAATCCGTACCCACGAGAGTATCGGGATAGGCATAGGTCTTGCCGTCCACGTCTGCCGTCCATATGGTTTGCCCCAGATATTCCAGATTCACCTGATGGCAAATGCCAGTGCCGGGTGGCACGACGCGGAAATTGTTAAATGCTTTTTGACCCCAACGCAGGAACTCATAACGCTCCTTATTGCGCTCCATTTCGAGTGCCACGTTTTCAGAAAACGCGGTAGGGGTTGCGTATTTATCCACCATCACCGAGTGATCGATGACCAAATCAACCGGCGAGAGCGGGTTGATTTTATCAGGGTTGCCCCCCATTTTCACCATCGCGTCACGCATCGCGGCAAGGTCAACCACCGCAGGCACACCCGTAAAATCCTGCATCAACACGCGGGCAGGGCGATATTCAATCTCCGCAGGAGTATTTTTCGTTTTCGCCCATTCAGCAAAAGCCTTAATATCCGCAGGTTTCACGGTGACATTGTCTTCATAACGCAACAAATTTTCGAGCAGAATTTTCAGAGAATAGGGAAGCTTCGCAATATCCGCCCCCAGCATTTTTGCTGCTTCAGGGACGCTGTATATGACATAATCCTTGCCGCCAGATTTCAAGGTTTTACGTGATTTAAAGCTGTCGTGGCTATGCATGGTAAATGAGTCTCCCAAAGTTTATTTCGGCTGACTATGCCGAAGAGTGGTTAAGGATGTGTTAAAACCGTCATGAATTTGTATCACAGCTGTGGTTAAGGACGAAAAGAGATGGAGTTTTTTTGAGATGAGAGCATCACACGGAATATAAAGAAGGGGGATGGCCTAGATATCCGAAACCCTCTCAGCCGCCTATCAAGACGGAATCACTACATCTGTAACCTTGAGCTGAATCACGGAAAGCGAGGCTGTGTTTTGCGAAAACCGTTTGATGCGTTCCTCTCGGAAGGAAAAATAAAAAATGGCTGGGGTGCCAGGATTCGAACCTGGGGGTGCCGATACCAAAAACCGGTGCCTTACCACTTGGCTACACCCCAACACTAAATGCAAGGCCAGCTTGATAGCGCAAAGATCTCTGCCTCGCAAGAGCTAAGTCAGCTCTTTTTGGTATTGTTTAACATAGGCAGGGGTATTTCAGGCACTGTTAATGAACTATCAATGATTTGCGGCTAAGATTTTGGTTAAAGGAGTGCTTTGCCATAGAACGCAGGGATTTTCTCAGCACATTTTCTAAAGTATTAGGATTGGCGGCTTTAGGTGACCTGAAAGCCGCGCAGATAATGTGTGAGCGCATTGTGCCGCTTTCACCAGATCATTATTCTCCTGTCAATGTAGCGCATCTTGAATCAGATGGAGAGCCAAGCACTTTGGAGGATTTGTATCTCAACCATGCAGAATCAGCGCGCCTGATTTATGAGGGGGCGGCACAAAGAATGGGGCGCAAGGGTTTAATCCCGATTAATATCATTGATATTCAGGGGGTGGATCCAGGATCTGAGAATCTGTCAAAGATGGCGGTGCTGGATGTTTATAGTGTTAGTTCTGGTTTGGCGTATGGTGGCGGCGATGTTGCTATGAAGATGCCAGAATATAAACAGTTTTGGACAAATTCAGAAACGATAGGTGTGTATTCTGCGGGGAATAGCGGCGCTTCAGCGGCGATAATAGCCAAACAATCAATGTCTGATTTTGGCGATACCGTGGTTACGGTAGGAGAAGCAGGCAAGCGATCTGATGGTAAGTGGGAAATAAAAAAACATTCCGAAAAAACAGGGAATGTTACTTTTCTAGCCCCCAACATTACAGATGATGGCTTTAAAATACCTATTTTTAAGCCACCCCAAACACTTGAGGGACAGGAAGATTGGGTGAGGGAGGCCGAAATCTGGATAGATGCGAGAGCCAAAGCAGAGGCGGACGGTAGTGTCTTTGATGTTGAAAAGGCAAATGCACAGAAAGATGCCCTGATGGCAAACTCAGAATATATGGCCGATTTGGAACAGCGCGTTGCAGGATATATGTCCAATCCAGAGCCATTTCATCAACGAGTACTAGCCCTTTTTTCTAAGGTTTATGGCACAGATGAAAAGGGTATGGGCGAACATGTGGACGGAACGTCTTTTTGTAGTCCCTATGTGGCAGAAGCCTTTGGTGCAGCAAAATTTGAGGGTAATATGCGCGCAGCAACTGATAGGCCAACATTGAGTTCGGCCGATTTTGTGGTCTTGGCGGTGCTTTCTTGTGAGCCAATCAC
>JBILIE010000153.1:0-4567 GCA_044350115.1 Rickettsiales bacterium | reverse complement strand
GAATCTTTCTGATCTCGCAGCCAAAGGCGCAGAGCCGCTGGGATATTTGCTTTCGTTACTGCTTCCCGTAGGAACAAACGAAGAGTGGATTGCTGCCTTTGCGAAAGGATTGGGACAAGACCAAGCCGAATTCGGCATAGAGCTTTGGGGCGGCGATACCAGCAAAATCAATGGCCCGCTCACCCTCTCGCTCACCGCGATTGGAGCCGTAGAAACAGGCAAAATGATCCCCCGCAGCGGCGCGAAAGTGGGGGACCATCTTTATGTCACTGGCACCATTGGCGATGCGGCTTTAGGGCTGAAGGTGCGTAACAGCGAATTACCGCATAACGAATTTCTGCTGGATCGCTACCTCCTCCCCCAACCACGCTTTCTCGCCACTCGCCACTCGTCACTTATCACTGGCTGTATGGACATCTCGGACGGCCTGATTCAAGATGCCGAACACCTGGCAAAAACCTCTGGCGTAAAATTGCTAATCGAAGCCGATAAAGTGCCACTTTCGGAGGCTGCCATATCTCTCTCGCCACTCGCCACTCGCCACTCGCTCCTCACAGGCGGCGACGATTACGAACTCCTCTTCACCGCCCCACCCCACACGCCGACAGGTAACTACACCCTCATCGGCCACGTGGAAGCGGGTGAAGGCGTGAGCGTTCTCGACGCCAAAAACAATGAAATCACCTTTGCCCATAAAGGCTGGAATCACTTCTAGCTTCCCGATTCCCAATTCCCGATTCTAAAATGCTTGACCTCCGCCAAAGTGGTCGCTACTTTCCCGAAAATTCGAACCCCCATATCATCATGAATCATGCCCTACCTTCCGACCTGCCCGCACATCTGAATGCGGTGCTGCTATTAGAGGACGGACGCTATTTTCTGGGGCAAGGCGTTGGCACACGTGATACCGTCTTTGGCGAAATCTGCTTTACTACAGGCATGACAGGCTATCAGGAAACCCTGACGGATCCGTCTTTTGCGGGGCAAATCATCACCTTCACTTTCCCGCATATCGGCAATACAGGCGCGAATGAGGAAGATATCGAATCTAAAACCCCTGCCTGCCGTGGGATTGTACTGCGCGAGCCGATCAGCGAGCCGTCCAACTTCCGCAGCCATCAGCATTTTAACGAATGGCTGGTCGAAAACGACATTACAGGTATCAGCGGCGTAGATACTCGTGCGCTCACCCGCCATATCCGCAAAGCAGGCGCACAAAACGCCGCCATCCATTTCCGCGCCGAGAATAAACCGTTTCATTTGGACGAACTTCGCCGCCAACTTGCCAACCAAAACACGATGGAAGGGCTGGATCTCGCCTCGCAAGTCACCACCCAATCGACCTATCAATGGCACCAACGCCGCTGGCAGCTGGGCGCGGGCTACACCAAAGGCAGCGAAGATGGGATGCATGTGGTCGCGATTGATTACGGCGAGAAGCTCAATATCCTGCGCTCGCTTGCTGAACTGGGCTGCAAAGTCAGCGTCGTTTCCGCAAAAACTTCTGCCGAAGAAATTTTAAGGATGAAACCCGATGGTATTTTCCTCTCCAACGGCCCGGGTGATCCTGCCGCCACTGGCGAATATGCCGCGCCGATTTTGCAAAAACTCATCGCTTCGGGTAAGCCTATTTTTGGTATTTGCTTAGGCCATCAATTGCTCGGCATTGCGCTGGGCGGTAAAACCGAAAAGCTCCACCAAGGTCATCGCGGCGCGAATCATCCGGTGAAAGATCTGCATACAGGCAAAGTCGAAATCACCAGCCAAAACCACGGCTTTGCCGTGATTCAAGACAGCCTGCCCGAAAATATCGAAGTCACCCATGTCTCGCTATTCGACGGCACGGTCGAAGGCCTGCGCGTCAAAGGCCAGCCGATCTTCTCCGTCCAGTACCACCCCGAATCCTCCCCCGGCCCGCATGATAGTCAGTATTTGTTCGGACGGTTTATTGAAATGATGCGGAGAACCAATGCCTAAACGTACAGATATAAAATCTATTTTGATTATTGGTGCAGGGCCAATTGTGATCGGGCAAGCTTGCGAGTTTGATTACTCCGGCACACAGGCCTGTAAGGCCTTGAAAGACGAAGGCTATCGCGTCATTCTGGTGAATTCTAACCCCGCCACGATTATGACCGATCCGAATCTGGCGGATGCGACCTATATCGAGCCGATCATCCCCGAAATGGTACGCAAAGTAATCGAGAAAGAGCGCCCCGATGCACTGCTGCCAACGATGGGCGGGCAAACCGCGCTCAATTGCGCGAAAGCATTGGCGGAAGACGGCACACTGGAAGAATTCGGCGTAGAGCTAATCGGCGCCGATTTGCAGGCGATTGATAAAGCCGAGAACCGCCAGCTTTTCAGCCGTGCGATGAAGAAAATCGGGCTGGAAACGCCTAAGCACGCCATCGCCCATTCGCTAGAAGAAGGCCTTGCGGCACTCGAAGAAATCGGCCTGCCCGCCGTGATTCGTCCTTCTTTCACCCTCGGCGGCACAGGGGGCGGCATTGCCTATAACCATAAAGAATACGAAGACTTCATCAAATCTGGCCTCGATGCCTCCCCCACGCGGGAAGTACTGATCGACGAATCCGTGCTGGGCTGGAAAGAATACGAGATGGAGGTCGTGCGCGACTCTGCGGATAATTGCATTATCATCTGCTCCATCGAAAATATCGATCCCATGGGCGTGCATACGGGCGATTCCATCACCATTGCCCCCGCAATGACGCTGACGGATAAAGAATACCAAATCATGCGCGATGCTTCAATTGCCGTGCTGCGCGAAATTGGTGTGGCCACTGGCGGCAGCAATGTGCAATTTGCCGTCAACCCTGCCGATGGTCGCATGGTGGTAATCGAGATGAATCCGCGCGTATCGCGCTCCTCCGCGCTCGCCTCTAAAGCCACAGGCTTTCCCATCGCAAAAGTGGCAGCTAAACTGGCCGTGGGCTATCATCTCGACGAAATTACCAACGACATCACCAAGGCCACGCCAGCAGCTTTTGAGCCAACAATTGATTATACGGTTGTCAAAATCCCGCGCTTTGCGTTTGAGAAATTTGCAGGGGCAGAACCGCTCCTTTCTACTGCAATGCGCTCGGTAGGTGAATCCATGGCCATTGGTCGCAACTTCCCCGAGGCCTTGCAAAAAGCACTGCGCTCGCTTGAAACTGGCCTCACAGGCCTCAACGAAATCGATATTGCAGGCTTCAGCAAACCCGAAGATCTCGACCCCGTACGCTCGGCGCTTTCACGCCCCACGCCCGATCGTCTGCTGCAAATCGCGCAGGCATTGCGCCTTGGCATGTCTGCCAAAGAAATCCACCAGATCACCCATTTTGATCCGTGGTTCATCGCCCAAATCCAGCGTATCACCGATGCCGAAGACGAAATTCAGGATTGGGGTGCCTCCGAATTACCCATTACTAATTACCAATTACTAAAATGGAAAAAACTGGGCTTCTCCGACGAACGCATCGCCGAACTTTCCAGTAAAATCGCGCCCGAAATTGCCAATCTACGCCGCAAACATGGCGTGACTCCCGTCTATAAGCGCATCGACACCTGCGCGGCAGAATTCGAGGCGCTGACACCCTATATGTATAGCTGTTACGAAGGCGACGGCATCACCCCAACCGAATGCGAATCGCACCCTACCGCCAACAAAAAAGTGGTCATCCTCGGCGGCGGCCCCAACCGCATTGGTCAGGGGATTGAGTTCGATTATTGCTGCGTCCATGCGGCTTACGCGCTGAAAGAAGCAGGCATTGAATCCATCATGATCAACTGCAACCCCGAAACGGTCTCAACGGATTACGACACTTCTGATCGCCTCTATTTCGAGCCACTCACGCCAGAAGACGTGCTGGAGATTATCAAGCTCGAACAATCCAAAGGTGAATTACTCGGCGTGATCGTCCAATTCGGCGGGCAAACCCCGCTCAAACTCGCCGCCGCGCTCTCGCTCGAAGGCATCCCCATTATCGGCACTTCCCCCGATTCGATTGACTTGGCGGAAGATCGCGAGCGTTTCCAGCGGCTCTTGCATGAACTCGGCTTACGCCAACCCCCCAACCGCATCTGCCACAATAAGCACGAAGCGGTGCAGATGGCGGAAGAAATCGGCTATCCCGTCGTCGTGCGCCCGTCCTATGTTCTCGGCGGTCGCGCCATGCAGATTATCCATGATTCGCCAACGCTGAAAGACTATGTTGGCAGTATCGTTAAAATGTTCGGCGCAGGGCCAATCCTCATCGATTCCTACTTACGCGACGCGATCGAAGTCGATGTGGATGCGCTTTGCGACGGTCAGCATGTCTATGTCGCGGGTGTACTCGAACATATTGAGGAAGCGGGCATCCACAGTGGCGATTCCAGCTGCTCGCTACCGCCTTATTCACTCTCGGCAGAAACAGTGGATGAACTCCGCAAACAAACCATCCAGCTTGCCAAAGCATTGAATGTAATTGGCTTAATGAATGTGCAATATGCCATCAAAGCGGGCGAGATCTTTATTCTCGAAGTGAATCCCCGCGCCAGCCGCACCGTACCCTTCATCGCC
>JBILIE010000152.1:0-4585 GCA_044350115.1 Rickettsiales bacterium | reverse complement strand
TATGGCCTGATTCGGCCAGCACGAAAGTGATGTCACCACGGAAATGCTGCGTGGCGGCATAAGCGCTCGTCCAAGGGGCAATGTGATCTTCTCGCGTGGCGAGGAGATAGGTGGGGGTGGTGATTGTTGTGAGGTCAATTTTCTCACCTGCAATGGTCAGCGCTTTGGGTTTCACCAGATTATTATTCAGATACATTTGCCGTAGATAATAGCTGTGCATTTTGGCAGGCATCCGCGTGGCGTCCATATTCCAATACAGTAAATCGAAGGGGAAGGGCGTTTTGCCGAGTAGATAATTGTTGATCACAAACGACCAGATAAGATCGGTGGGGCGAAGCAAATTAAACGTCGTCGCCATTTCGCGGCCTTCGAGATAGCCACTTGCCGCCATGCGTTCTTCCATCGCGGAAATTTGGGGTTCGTCGATAAACACGCGCATATCGCCCGCTTCGGAGAAATCGACCAAAGTGGTGAGGAAAGTAGCGGTGGAAACCCGCGCCGATTCACCGCGTGATTTGAGCCAAGAAAGTAAGCAGGCGGAAAGTGTGCCGCCAAGGCAATAGCCCGCCAGATGCACGGAAGGTTGGCCTGTTGCGGCTTCCACGGCCTTGAGCGCTGCATAAGCACCATGTTCGAGATAATCGTCAAAACCTTTATCGCAATGCTGCGCGTCGGGATTGACCCATGAGACAACGAAAACCGTGAAGCCTTGATCCGTCAGCCATTTTACCATCGAATTTTCGGGCTGCAAATCGAGGATGTAGTATTTGTTGATCCATGCGGGGATGATCAAAAGCGGTATGGTATAAACCTCTGTTGTACTCGGTTCGTACTGAATCAACTGAAACATCTCGTTTTCAAAAACGATACTTCCCGCTGTGGTGGCAATATTTTTACCAAGCGTGAAGGCATCGCGGGAGGTCATGCTGATGCGGCCTTCACGCAGATCGTGCAATAGGTTCTCCATCCCCTTCACCAGCGTTTCACCGTCGCTGTCGATGGATGATTTAAGCACTTCGGGATTGCTCCACGGGAAATTGCTGGGTGAAAGTGCATCCACCCATTGCTTGCTGTAGAAAGTGACGAGATGAGCTGTATGCGGATCGAGCGATTCGCCCGTTTCGCGCACCGCATCTTCCACTATCTGCGAATTGAGCAAATACTGGCGCCGCAGACTGTCAAAGAACCAGTTATTATCCCATAATTCGCTGCGGAAACGGCGATCTTTGGAGGTTTTATCAACTACGATTTCAGCGTCTGGCAGCGGCGCATCCAGAAACTTGCCCCACTGCTGTTGCCAGAGATGGGTGCTGCGATTCCACCAATCCATCTGCCAGCCGAGCAGCTCACTTGGTTCTTTTTGCAATAATTGCTGGTAATATGTGGCAAAAGCCTCGGTGATGTGGGCGGCAATGCGCTGTTCAGACGCTTTGGGTTGAGGATAAGCCTGCATCAACATGCTCACAATTTCTGGCCAGAGCTGGGCAGCTTTTTCCATGTTGTGTGTAAAATGCTGAGGGTTGTGAGGCATGTGGATAAACCCGAAAATGTCGTTGCGATCTTGTTCTGGGTGGTTCTAGTATGGTTGCGAGACAAAAGCAAAAAAAACAAAAAATTAAAACCGAATTTTTAAGTTTGCTCACAATATGTAGTGCAACTTTGGAAAGGGTGGCATATATAGGGTATGAGCATGGGTTGCTTGCAGGATATAATAATAAAATAAAAAACACACTCAGGGCAAAGACCTTGGGGAACAATGGATGGGAATGATGATAAGAGGAAACGCTCGCCTTGCGCTGGCGGTGTCGCTATCTTTATTGATGATGGCGGGCACGTCTGGCTGTCGTAAATTAGGATATGATGAAAGCCCGCGCACCATCCCCGAAGATGTGCCCGCGAATTTGGGGCCAAAACGTGTGCCTGCCGCACAGCAATCGGAAAGCCAAAACACCTCTGCTGCCACGAATGCGATGGCGCAAGGCTTAATTAGCCCTGATCCGGCAGGGCAGATGGTGGCTTCTGCCCCTCCACCAGTGATGCAGCAACCAGCGGATAGCTATGGTGCCTATGCGGATAATAATTTTTGGGCGAATGGGGCAGGGTGGTCGAATGCGCCCTCCTCAGTGCCAATTAATGCTGCACCTCCCAGCCCACAAATGCCCCCGCAGATGATGCAGCAACCACAAATGGCTTATGCACCACCGATGCAGCAGCCCATGATGATGCAGCCCCCGCAATATGCCTTGCCGTCGCTGCCTGCGTATAATGCGCCTGCTCCCTATCAGATACCGCAACAGGCGATGATGCAACAACCGCCCATGCAAATACAACAGCCCTCCATGCAAATGCCGCCCATGCAGTCGCAGATGCCATCCCCTTATGGTGCACCGCAAATGGCGATGAATCCGCCGATGGATTATCCTCAATTGCAGGAAATTCCCAACCAACCATTCTATCGCAGTAACAGCGAGATTTCGGCGGATATTGCAGATTTACAAGGCCAATCGCAAATGGCGCAGATGTATCAGCCGAATCCGTGGTTAAGCCAAGCCATGCCCAGCAGCCAATTGCCGCCCGTGCAACTGACTCCGCCGCAAGCGGTGCAGGCAAGCCCTGTCGGTATGGATAATTCACAGTATTATGGGGAAAATTACGGCCAGCCACCGCAGGCCTATAGCCAACCACAGCAAGCCTATGCCCAACAACAAGCGCCGAATCCTTTCGGATTGCCTTCTGCTCCGCTGAATGCGCCAGTATGGGATAACAGCTATCCTACGGCTTCTGCCCAACAATCGCCTATGACTGCACCGATGGAGGCCGCTTTTGTTCCGCCTGCGCCGGTAATGGGCGTGGCAGAGGCACCTGCGGCGACGCAAGACTGGGATCGTGGTGCATATGGCGTAGGCACTGGCAGCCAGCAAGCCGCCTCTGGCCCACTACAATTGCGGATGCCAAATTCGCCCTCTTTTTTACCCAGTTCGCGTTATTCAGGGCGTAAGCGTGGATTATAAAGTGCGTTGCTAAAGTACAAAATCGGTAGCGGTAAGGGTGAATAAACCCGTAAGTTCTATTTGTGCATCGTTAGCGTTATCGCCATTACTATCAAAAGACCTCTGCATAATAGCACTCTTGCCGTTAATCCCTGAATTTTTGGAAACCCAGTTTGCAATGCAGTTCTAGGGCAATGACGAAATATCGGGATTATGCAGAGGCCTAGATTCTTATTTGAATAACAATAGTTAAAGACTTCAGCGGAAGACCTTTCATCCGAGGTATTTTTGTAGGAGATTATGGGTGAGATTCTGAATATTCTCCAGTATTTTGTGTGTGCTTGCTCTGCGATATTTTCTCCAGCTCGCGCAATTTTGCCAGCCTGATGGTGCGGGCAAAGGCGTAGAACAGGCTATGGACGGCACCTTCGCTGCCAAAACGCCAATAGCCGCGCCCGAAATAGGCCTTGAAGAACATCACGGGTGCTTCGGTGAACAAGCGCCAGCTGGGGATGCGTTTGCCGCGTGTATGAAGGTCTTTTGCCTGCATATCCGTGTAGAAATTCATCTTTTCAATCATATGGCGATAGCTGCGAAAACCTGAATGGAGGATAGGATATTTTAGTTTGACGATGGGTAGGGGGCTGCCTTTTGCCACGACCGAATCATGCACTGTGCTGTCTTTGAATCCTGCCATACGACGGTCATAAAGCCGCACGAAATAGCCATGCGGCGCAAATCGGCGTGGTGTGGTTTCGTGGGGAAAAACCATGACGTTATCAATCGCATAAAGCGCAGGCGCGGGCAGGCCATGCTCAAACATTGCCCTGAGTTCTTCCGCTAATGCGGGTGAAATTGCTTCGTCTGCATCCAAATTCAGCAGCCAATCGTTGCGACAAAGTGTTTCGCCATGAACTTTTTGGGGGCCATAGCCCTTCCATTCGTTGAATACCACACGATCTGCGCCGAGTTTCCATGCAATATCCATGGTGCCGTCGCTGCTGCCGCTATCGATGACGATAATTTCATCCACTAATTCGCGGGTGCTGGTGATCGGTAAATGAATCCGATCCGCCTCGTTTTTGCAGATGATAAAGACGGAGAGGGGGAGCTTAGGCTGCATAAGCACGCACTTGGTCAATTTTTAGCAACTCACGATAGACATTCATTTCACCACGGCACATCGCCATGGTCGAAAAGTTCTGCCAAATATGATGGATGGCGGTTTCTGCCAGAATTTCTTTTTGTTCGGGCGTGAGGGTTAATACAAAGCAAATGTATTCTGCCAAAGCCTTGGGATCTGCAGGGGGAACCAGCCAGCCTGTCTGGTTGTGAATCACCGTTTCACACGCCCCGCCGTGGTTAGTGGCAATGACGGGCTTGCCCATCGCTTGTGCTTCAATCGGCACCCGTCCGAAGGCTTCAGGTTCGATAGATGGCACAATGACGACATCTGCCAAACCATAGGCATCGGTCATATTGCTGCAATTGCCAGTCATACGCACTTTACCTACCAGTTGCGGTGATTGTGCAATCATATATTCCAGTTCCATTTTATATTCAGGATGCTTGGAATCTTCGCCAACGAGCAAACA
>JBILIE010000151.1:0-4597 GCA_044350115.1 Rickettsiales bacterium | reverse complement strand
GGCGCGGGTAACGATGTTATCAACGGCGACGCAGGCAATGATCGTTTGGATGGTGACGCAGGCAATGACACTCTTAATGGTGGCGATGCCAACGATTATCTGTTTGGCGATGCGGGTGATGATGTGCTGATTGCAAGTGCAGGCAATGATTCGCTGATTGGTGGTGCGGGTAATGATACCATCACCCTTAGTGCAGATCTGGAATCAGATATGGTTGTATTCAGCGGCACGAAAGATGGTATTGATACGGTGTCGGGTTTTGAGAAAAATGTCGATAAAATAGCCTTCAGCGGCACATTGATGACAGCCTATGATGATATCATCGGCACCAAAGGAGTGTTCAACTTTGCAACGACAAAAAGTGCAAACTTTACATCATTGCATGAAGGTTGGATTGTAAATGGGAATGTAAGCAACTCTACAGATATGACAGTGGTTGCTAACTTGCTTATGACTGGTAACACGCTTATCGCGGGTAAAGGTGCAGATGGTTTGATTGCGATTAACAGCGGTGGCAACACCTTCTTGTATAATTACATCGAGAATGGCACTGCAGTTAACCACATTGTGGGCACAGAATTGACATTGCTGGGTACGATTACTGCCAGCGGTGGAATTGCAGGTGGTGATATTATTTTTGCCACTATTGCTTAATCAGAGAAAAAAGCCCCCTCGATGCCTTGCCGCATCGGGGGGATTCTTTTGAAAGAGGATCCTCAATTGGGTAGCACTGTGCGAGAGAGGGAGGGGCGGAAGGGAGAATTTTTCATTACTTCCCCAGTTGCCTAATGGCATTTGAGCGGCTATGTTACAGCCATGCTTGAAATCAAAGGTCTATACACCGCTTTAGTGACTCCGTTTAAAAACGGTAAGGTCGATGAAAAATCCTTCCAATCGCTGGTCGAGTGGCAGATAGAACGTGGCGTGCACGGGCTGGTGCCTTGTGGCACAACAGGCGAATCGGCGACGCTCACTTTTGCAGAACATAAGCGTGTAATCCAGCTTTGTGTGGAAGCGGCAAGGGGAAAAGTTCCCGTAATTGCAGGTACAGGCGCGAATTCTACCGCGGAGGCTATTGAGCTAACCGAAGCGGCGAAAGAGGCCAAAGCAGATGGCGTTCTTTCCGTTGCGCCATATTACAATCGCCCTTCGCAAGAAGGCTTGTATCGCCACTTTAAAGCAATTCACGATGCGGTAGAAATTCCGATGGTGCTTTACAATGTGCCCAGCCGTTGCAGCGTTGACATCAGCAACGAAACGATTGTGCGTCTGGCAAGTCTTAAAAATATTATTGCGCTAAAGGATGCGACGGGAAATCTCTCGCGCATCAGCCCATTGCGTGCGGCAGCGGGGCAAGAATTCACCCAGCTTTCGGGCGATGATATGACGGCGATTGGCTTTAACGCGATGGGTGGCCGTGGTTGCGTTTCCGTCACCGCCAATATTGCCCCCAAAAAATGCGCGAAGATTCAAGAAGCCACGCTGGAAGGCAATTACAAAAAAGCCCTGCAATTGCAGGATACTTTGGCGGAATTGCACGAGGCGATGTTCTGCGATTCCAGCCCCGGCCCTGTGAAATATGCGCTTTCCTTGTTGAATAAATGTTCGGCAGAAGTGCGTTTGCCTTTGGTAAAGCCCTCCGCAGTCGCCTGTCGCCGTATTCGTGATGCTTTGCTCGGAGCGGGCGTTATCTAACGAAAGCGAAGTGCTATGCCCAAACAACAATTATTTCTGCTCTCGCTGCTTATTATCGCAGTGCTTGGTTTTGTGGCACTGAAAGTAACTCAGAAATCCACTATGGTTTCAGCAGAGTTTGACCTGACCACAGGGCGCTCGACACTTAAAGGTACTCCCGAAATTCATGTGAGTGAGAGTGCGGGCAATCAGTTGTTATTGCAGCTTGATTTGTCGTTTTATAAGCGCGCCCAGTTCGATATTCAGTTTCAGGATGAAGCTTTGGAAGGCAGTTGCCTGAACATCGGCGATTCCCCCACCAATGACGGTTGGGGCGGCGATGCAGGGCAGTTCAGCCATAATGCGGAAATGCAGATCATCGGCCCTTCTGGCGGATTCCTGCTTTATGGTAGCGACGAAATGAATAAGGCTGCGGATGCAAGCAAAAAGGCACAAAAAAGCGTGCTGATTAAAGGTGAGCCAGCTTTGGTGCTGCCGAAAGATAATCTGAAAATTGAAATCGCCAATGACATGGTCGGCTGGGTCAATAGCCGCACGAATAAGCCTGAAAAAATAGAGTCACCGTATTTATTTGCACTGAATGGTCAGGCCGACGCGAAGCATGGCGGTGCGAACGATAATCTGGTGTTTGCTGCCTTTAATCGTGTGATTGCGAACCCACAAAGCCGTGGAAAATGTGTAAAAGCGGTGAAAATCACCCTCACACGCCAATAAAATATAGCCCTTAAGCGTTTTAACCAAGCAAGTGCGAGGCGCGAGCAGCGTGGGGTTTGGGGAGTATCCCCAACCAAAAGAAGAAAGAACAAATGGCAAAGCAACCAAAATCTAGCAAACCACAGATGATCCATAGCGGCCTTGTCGCGCATAATAAGCGCGCGCGTTATGATTATGAGATGCTCGAAGAACTCGAAGCGGGCATCGTGCTGGTGGGTACGGAGGTCAAGTCGCTACGCAAAGGAAAATGCCAGATAAACGACGCCCATGCTGCCGAAAAAGAGGGCGAATTATGGCTGCTCAATTCCAGCATCTCGCCTTACGAAATGGGCAACCGCCACAATCACGAAGAGCGCCGCCCGCGCAAGCTTTTGCTCAAAGCCAAGCAACGTAATAAACTGCTCGGCGCCATCAAAACCAAGGGCATGACAATCGTGCCGATTAAACTCTATTTCAACGATCGTGGTGTCGCCAAGATTCTGATTGGCCTTGGCAAAGGTAAAAAAGAATTCGAAAAACGCGATACCATCAAACAGCGCGATTGGGACAAACAAAAAGCCCAAATCATGCGGCATAATCGGTAGCGCCACGCAGGATTCTTTGCTAAACCACTCTCATGTTTAGCCCCCATCATGCCACGGTTGAAGTGAACCTGTCTGCGATTGTGCAGAACTGGCAGCTATTGCGACAGACACATTCAAAGCAACATTGTGCGGCAGTGGTGAAGGCCAATGCCTATGGCCTTGGCGTGGAGCCTGTTTCTGCCGCACTGGCTGATGCGGGATGCACTCATTTTTTTGTGGCGACATTGGCAGAGGCAGTGGAGCTGCGCCGATTACTCACCAGCCAGTTTATTTATGTTTTTTCGGGTGTGCAGAAAGGAGAGGAGCATTACTTCCTCGAATATAATCTGCTTCCCGTCATCAACGATTGGTCGCAGTTTGAACGCTGGGAAAAAGCGGTGGAGAATATCGACGCTGCACCCGCTGCTCTGCATGTGGATACGGGCATGAATCGCCTTGGCTTTACGCTCGATGATATTGAAAAACTGGCGCTGGAACCTGAACGCGTGGCGAAAGCGCAAATCAAGCTGCTGATGAGCCATCTGGCCTGTGCGAGCGACCCTGCGCATCCGCTGAATCAGCAACAGGTGGATCGCTTCCTCCATGCGCGCAAATGCTTGCCGATGTTACCAGCGAGCCTTGCCAATTCGGCGGGGATTTTCCTCGGCAAAGAATATCATCACGAAATGGGACGACCAGGTTGCGCGCTTTACGGCATCAACCCCAGCGACGAACGCCCCAACCCAATGCAAGGGGTGGTGACACTCACCGCGCCCATTCTGCAAATTCGCATGGTCACGGCAGAATTTGAACCTGTAGGCTATTCGGCGACAGTGGAAGTGCCACGCGGCACCCGCATTGCGACAGTCGGGATTGGCTATGCCGACGGCCTGCACCGAATCCTCTCTGGTAGCCAGTTTGGGGGATACATCGGCGGTCACTTCGCACCGTTACTCGGGCGGGTTTCGATGGATTTAGTGATGCTCGACATCACCCGCATCCCTGCAGATGTATGCTATCCTACCGCCCGCGTAGAATTTATCGGCGCGCATCAATTGGTAGATAAAGTCGCGAGCGCTGCACAGACGATTGGTTATGAAGTGCTGACCAGCCTCAGCCCTCGTGTGGCGCGGGTGTATCGCTAAAGATGCCGATGGTATCCTTACCGCTTAAACAGCTTAGCGTAATCGCCATAGCCTTCTTTTTCTAATTTATCTTTGGGGATAAATTTAAGGGAAGCGGAGTTGATACAATAGCGCATTCCCCCTTTATCACGCGGGCCGTCGGGGAATACATGGCCTAGATGCGAATCGCCATGTTTGGATCGCACTTCGGTGCGTGTCATACCCAGATCATTATCGATTTTCTCCATCACATTGTGATGTTCGAGCGGCTTAGTAAAGCTCGGCCAACCACTGCCAGAATCATATTTATCCAGCGAAGAAAACAACGCCTCGCCTGAAACGACATCCACATAAATGCCCTCTTCTTTATTATCCCAATAGGCATTAAGAAAGGGGCGCTCAGTGCCATTTTCCTGTGTGACATGATATTGCGTGGGGTCAAGCTTTTTAAGCGCTTCGGCGCGATTTTCAGAAGGATTACATTGCATCAGCGGTGCTCCA
>JBILIE010000150.1:0-4608 GCA_044350115.1 Rickettsiales bacterium | reverse complement strand
AATCGCGGGTGAAGCGTTGCTGTAGCTGGCTGCTGATATGCAATAAAGTGATAATCAGCGCAATGCCCAGCGCTAGCACCAGCACGTTAAAAAAGCTGCTCAAACGGCGGAATCGCAAATTAGCGAGGCTTAAAGTGAGAAGATTCATGCCGCTTCTCCTAAAGTAAGGGTGTTAGAAAAATGCGATTTCACGCGGCTATCATGGGTGGAAATGACAAGGGTTGCACCCGTGTCTTGCGCGACTTTTTTGATGAGCGCGATCACATTATGGCAAGAGGCATCATCAAGGCTGGAGGTTGGCTCGTCTGCCAATAATAATGACGGCTGATGCATTACTGCACGCGCAATCGCCGCGCGCTGTTGCTGGCCTTGGCTAATCTCGGAGGGCAGGGCATTTTGCTTATCGGCAATGCCCAGAGTGTCGAGCAATTGCACTGCCCGATCGCGTGATTGTGGCTGATTGCTGGCGAAAGATCCCAGCAGCAAATTTTGCATCACCGTAAGGCTTTTAATGAGGTGAAAATTTTGGAAAATAACACCGATATTTTTACCCCGAAACTCATCACGTTCGGATTCTGAAAGCGTATAAATAGCGGTGTCTTTCACTGTTATTTCGCCCGCAATAGGGGGCAAAAGCCCCGCAAGGGCATAAAGCAACGTGGTTTTGCCGCTGCCTGAAGCACCGCTAATTAGCCATTCTTCATCCATCTTAGCGGCGAAATTTGGCAGAGTCAGTCGCGGTGTGCCGTTATAACCCAAAGTGAGTGAGGAGAGATGTAGCATAATACTCCTTATTTAAAGCCCGAAGTTATTCAAGTTGCGATCCCAGTCAAGGCGCATATTTTGCAGTGTGAGCGCAGAATCTGCGGCAAAACCTGTGGCGGCGGCAGTGCGGCAATGCGCTTGCTCGCCCTCGATTTGACGGCACCAATTGCCGGCTGACTTCTCGCAACCCACGCCGCGCCTTAGATTAAATTTCCCCGCTACAATCAATTTTTCTGAGAAAGGGTGACATTTCAGGCCATTTTCTGCCTTAAAGGATTCGTCTTTAAGATACGACACAAACACCACCCTGCCATCAAGCGATTTGGGTTTGAGCACGGCACCATATTGCATCATCCATTCAAAGCTTTTCCAATAAAAAGCGGTTTGTTCGGCAGTCATTATTTCGCGTAAATCGCTCTCGGTGCGAGTGGCAAGAGGCGCGTGAGGGTCGGCTTGGCTGACTTGAATGGGCACTATTTGCGACTGAGGCGCTTCGGGCGCGGGCCACAAAAAATAGGCTACCAGCGCCAAAAACGTCCCCCATTTAATAAAGGGACGCAGGCCAGTCAGCCGCAGGCTCTCTTTCAGCGCGTAAGGCAGTTCAAATTTCTTTTTCACGGCGGAGAGTATGCCGCTTTTTTGCCTGTTGTAAAAGCAATGCTTCGTGTGTGGAGTCTGTGGCTTATTTGCAACGCAAGAGGCGATAAGATCTTTCAAGGCACATTAGAGTGAATTGTTCTTTTGACCTAAAGCTGCCGAATCTCTTTATTGTGGCGGAATTATATTTTTAGGAGTTTGTTAATGAAATCATCACGTTTGCTAAATCTTTTAGTCAGCGCCTCGGTTGTGGCGCTTTGTGCGTCCTCTGTCTCGGCAGCAGACGCTTCGAAAGGCGCACCTGCAAAAAAAGAGGCAAAGAGTTACAAAATCACCGGCGGTTTGCAGTTTGGTTATAGTACTGATCGTCATGCAGGTTTGGCTCCTGCAGTTGAATCTATGGCGGCAGACAGCTTTGATAGCGTGGATGAAGACGAAGATAGCGATGATAGCGACAGCGTTGAAATGGATTTCGATGATGCAGATGTATTCAGTGATCTGGATTTAGACGATCAGGACTTGCTCGATCAAATCGACGAGACCACGGATGAAGACGGTGATGGTAACTTCTTCGACGATGATGCTGGTTTTGAAGAAGGAGATGATCCCCGCGCAGATGATGATGGTGTGGCGGGCGGTGACCCCATTGGCGAAGATGGTGAGCCTATAGATCCAGCAGATCCAGTAGATCCAGCAGATCCAGATCCTGTTGACCCTGTAGATCCAGCGGCGCCCGTTGACCCAGTGGACCCTGCTGCTGGTGACCCTGCTCCTGAGCCTATTATTGAGGCGATTATGCTTGATGGTAGTAGCAATATTCAGGCCGCAACCAAAGGAAAAGCAGCGAAAAAGAGCCCTGAGTTTATTCGCGATGATCGCATGACGGCGAGAGCTAATTTTGGTTACACCCAGAAAATTGGTACTTGGGCAAAAGAATGGAAAACGGGTGCACAGATTTCGACAGCAAGCTTTGATACTCTGACTAAGAGCGAAGCCACTGTTTTTGGCTTAAGTACAGGCCCAGTGTTTGAAATCAAATCGTGGAATGCACAAATTATGCCTTCATTCCTCTATGCAAACGTGCGTAGCGATGGCGATTATGCCTTTAACAACATGGGTGGCGCACTTGCTGGTGCATTTGATTTATCAAAAGCGTGGAAATTAGGCCTGCGTTATGGTTATGACGTGCGCGAATTCTCCAATGATAAGCTGGACAATATCGGTGCTTACTCCACTGGTGCCTCACTGAAATATGTGATTGAGAAAAACCAAGCCGTTACTTTGGGTTTAAAAACACGTGCGGAAGCAACTTCGCCTGCGGCTCGTGCGAAAGATCAGACCCAGATTGCACTGGGTTATCAGCAAAAATGGAACAATGGCTGGTATGTGAAACCTGCTGTGGGTTATGCGTGGATTGAGCGCGACGCACCTGCAAACAAAAAGCAGCCCGTCCGCGAAGACAATCGTGCCACCTTCAACCTTGCTGTAGGTCATGACTTTGGCCATGGTATCAATGTGGAAGCACAATATGGTAACATGGAAAATGACGTGAACCTGCCACAAAAAGACGGTTCGAACGATCGCTTCGTCATTCTGACTGGCTGGAAGTTCTAATCACACAGATAGAGTTTAAAAGAAGGGGCGGTGGAAACACCGCCCTTTTTTTGTGCTGAAGGTGCTGAAGTGAAAGCACCTGTAGTACCCTCAGCACTATAGCACCATTTAACTTATCTAAACGGATTTTGCGGCAGACGCAGGAAACCGACAATATCTTTAATTTCGTCGAGATGCTTGCCCGCCATTTCGGCGGCGCGTTCAGCACCGACGGCGAGGAAGCTATCGATATTCGCAGGGTCGTCCATCAGCACTCGCATTTTAGACGTCATCGGTGCGAGTTTATCGACGGCGAGATCGGTCAGATCTTTTTTGAATTGGCCGAAGCCACTGGCAGCATAACGCGCTTCAATCTCTTTGCGCGGCACATCTGAAAGCGCGGCGAAGATATTCAGTAGATTCGCCACTTCAGGGCGATTTTCAGGGTCGTAAGTAATCCCATCAATCAGATCAGTTTTGGCTTTTTTAAACTTATTGGCAATCGTATCCGCATCATCCGTCAGATTAATACGCGACATATCGGAAGCATCGGATTTGCTCATTTTGGCTTTGCCATCACGCAGGCTCATCACGCGGGTGGCCTCCCCCAGAATC
This sequence comes from Rickettsiales bacterium, assembly GCA_044350115.1. Lineage (GTDB taxonomy): Bacteria > Pseudomonadota > Alphaproteobacteria > Rickettsiales > JALZUV01 > JBILIE01. The sequence goes on along the minus strand of JBILIE010000150.1, from coordinate 1,038 downwards.
AGCGGTTCGGGAAGCGGGAAGTATTCGCTACCATAAGCCCGATTAAACGCCCCCGCAATATCGCGAGCGAGTTCGAGATGTTGTTTCTGATCTTCCCCTACCGGCACATGGGTGGCTTTGTAACCCAGAATATCCGCAGCCATGAGGACGGGGTAGCCATAGAGGCCGAGCGAGGCATTATCGCGCTGCTTGCCTGCTTTCTCTTTAAACTGCGTCATGCGGTTGAGCCAGCCCAGCGGCGTATGGCAGCCCAGAATCCAGGCAAGTTCGGCATGCACTGACACGGAAGATTGTGGAAACAGAATAGATTTTTGCGGGTCAATCCCGCTGGCAATCAGTGCGGCGGCAACTTCGCGCGTGGCATTGCGCAATGCGGCAGGGTCTTGCGCCACGGTGATCGCGTGCAAGTCCATAATGCCAAAAATACATTCATGGCTGTCTTGCATCCGCACCCAATGGCGAATCGCGCCAAGATAATTGCCGAGGTGAAGGTTGCCTGTAGGCTGGACGCCAGAAAATACGCGGTTCATTTTAGTCTCTAGTCTCTAGTCTCTAGTCTCTGGGAAAAATCGCTAGCGACTAGCGACTGGCGACTAGCGACTTTCTATTCCTATTGCCTCACTTATAGCGGCAAAGCCATCTTTGGCAAGCAGCGCGGCAAGGTCGCGGTTGATTTGGCTGACAAGGTCAAACCCCTGATACACCAGTGCAGAATAAAGCTGCACCAGCGACGCGCCTGCGCGAATCTTCGCATAAGCATCCGCACCGCTGCTGATACCGCCCACACCGATGAGCGGGATTTTGCCGCCTGTGAGTTTGTATATCTCGCCGAGCATTTGGGTGGACGGGGCAAAGAGTGGCCTGCCGCTTAAGCCACCTTTTTCAGCGCGCCAGCGGCTTTGCAGCGAAAGCGGACGATCCACCGTGGTGTTGCTGATAATCAACCCGTCGATGTGTTTATCGAGCGCGATGGCGGCGATATCTTCTTTATCCTGCGGCGTGAGATCGGGTGCGATTTTGAGCAGTAACGGCACACGG
>JBILIE010000149.1:0-4617 GCA_044350115.1 Rickettsiales bacterium | reverse complement strand
CGCGGTTGGTTAAACGCAAAGGCCGGCTCGTCATTTTTAATGATGACAGTAACCGTACCCCCGCGCGCAAGCTCGCCGAACAATACTTCATCTGCCAGCGGCTTTTTGATTTTTTCGGAAATCAAGCGTGCCAGTGGGCGTGCGCCGTTTTTGCGGTCGTAGCCTTTATCAGCAAGCCAATCGCGGGCTTCTTCCGAAAGTTCGATTTGCACATGGCGCTCCACCAATTGAGTTTCGAGGCGCATGATAAATTTATCGACCACACTACGCACCACTTCGAGTTCGAGGTGATCAAACGGCACCACTGCATCCAAACGATTGCGGAATTCGGGCGTGAACAGACGGTTGACTGCTTCGGTATCTTCCCCTGTGCGCGCCTCACGGCCAAAGCCAAGCGGTGCACGCTGCATGTCGGAAGCCCCTGCGTTACTGGTCATGATGATAATACAATTGCGGAAATCTACGCTCTTGCCGTTATTATCCGTCAGCTTGCCGTAATCCATCACTTGCAACAAAATGTTATACACATCGGGATGCGCTTTTTCGATTTCGTCGAGCAGAATCACGCAATAAGGTGTTTTGTCGATCGCATCGGTGAGAATTCCGCCTTGCTCGTAACCCACATATCCCGGAGGCGCACCAATCAGGCGAGCCACCGCATGTTTCTCCATATATTCCGACATATCAAAGCGGTGCAACTCCATACCCATATGCTTGGCGAGCTGTTGCGCCACTTCGGTTTTACCTACGCCTGTGGGGCCAGTGAAGAGATAATTACCAATCGGTTTTTCTTCCTCACGCAGACCTGCGCGGGACATTTTGACGGCAGAGGCCAACACCGAAATCGCGTTATCCTGACCAAACACCACCAGCTTCAGGTTCTTTTCGAGATCCTTCAGCACTTTGGCATCGTCGGTTGACATTGATTTTGCGGGCATCCGTGCAATTTTGGCGACGGTTTCTTCAATCTCTTTCACGCCGATGGTTTTACGACGTTTATGGGGAGCAAATAGCATTTGTGCCGCGCCTGCTTCGTCCAGCACGTCAATCGCTTTATCGGGCAATTTACGGTCGTGAATATAGCGTGCAGAGAGTTCCACTGCGGCTTTTACTGCTCCTGCCGTAAACACCACATTATGATGTTCTTCATAATAAGGTTTCAGTCCACGCAGAATTTTGATGGTGTCATCAACAGACGGTTCCGCCACATCGATTTTCTGGAAACGGCGAGCCAGCGCACGATCTTTTTCGATGTGATTACGGTATTCTTTGAAAGTGGTGGAACCCACGCATTTAATGCTACCGCGTGCCAAAGCAGGCTTTAACAGATTGCATGCGTCCAGCGCACCTCCAGAGGTGGAACCCGCACCCATAATGGTGTGGATTTCATCAATAAATAAAACGGCACCGGGGAGTTTCTCAATCTCGTTGATCACCGCTTTCATTCTTTCTTCAAAGTCGCCGCGATAACGAGTGCCTGCAAGCAAGCTACCCATATCAAGCGAGAAGATCACAGCATTACGCAACACCTGCGGCACTTCGCCACGGATAATACGCAGAGCTAAACCTTCTGCGATAGCCGTTTTCCCGACCCCCGCCTCGCCCACATAGAGTGGATTATTTTTGGTACGACGGCACAGCACTTGAATCGTGCGATCAATTTCTTCCTCGCGCCCAATCAGAATATCCGTTTTGCCCGATTCGGCTTTTTTGTTGAGGTTCACGCAATAGGCATTCACTGCTTCCATTTTGCTATTGGCATTAGCATTGGTTTTCTTCTGCCCTGTATGCTGTGCAAATTCTGCGTGTAACGACTCTGCGAGATGTTCGTGATCGTTATCTTCTTCGTTTTTCGAATGCTTATTTTCTTTTGCTTCGTCTTCAATGCGCGCAGGGGTGCCCATATGCATGAAGTCGCCATATTTCACGATACCGTGCGAGATATAATTGACCACATCCAGACGGTTGATGTCTTGTTCCTGCAGGAAGTAAACCGCATGTGATTCGCGCTCAGAGAACAAGGCCACCAACACATTCGCGCCGCTGACTTCATTCTTACCTGCCGATTGCACATGGATAGCGGCGCGGTGAATCACACGCTGAAAACCCGCCGTAGGCTTGGATTCCTGCACGCCTTTAACCACCAGCGAATTGAGATCATTTTCAATAAAATCGGTCAACACTGTTTGCAATTCGGTGATATTCACCCCGCAACCCCGCATTACAGGCGATGCGTCTTTATCTTCCAGCAACGCCAAAAGCAGATGCTCTAAGGTCGCATATTCGTGGCTATTTTTTTGCGCGACAGCAAGTGCCTTATGCAGGCTGTTTTCCAGGTTTTTCGATAGCATTCAACACCTCTATTCTTTTTCCATTACGCATTGCAGCGGATGCTCGTGTTGCCGCGCCAAATAGAGTGCTTGGTCGATCTTTGTTTCAGCGACATCTCTGGTAAATACTCCGCAGAGGCCTGCACCTTTATTATGCACTTCCAGCATAATCTGTACCGCCTCGCCAGCATCTTTATTAAAAATGTTCTCCAAAACCTTCACTACAAATTCCATCGGCGTAAAATCGTCGTTCAGCAACACAACTTTATAAAACGGAGGACGCGCAGGCCGCACATTAGGTTGCGCGGTCAGCACTTGATCCTCAGCTTCCCCATGATTTTGGCTTCTTACATTTTCCTCAACGGAAAGTGTCGTGCCTATTGTTGTTGTGTCCTGAGCTAAGATTCGCATAAAAAAGTGAACAGAGGTTTAATTAATGGTTTCAAAAGTGTTTATTTATCGATTTTAAGCAATTTCTTTGCAGATTTTAGGTATATTTTTTACAAGGTATTGAAAAATATTTATATTATTCTGGAAATAAAATTCTTACTTCTTATATAGGCTATTTTTACGCGGGTTTAAACCCTCTTCGCTAATCTAATAATGATTCTCGTATTCACGTATTCGTGTATTCTTTGTTTTATGTTCTGGCCTGACGTAATCGAACTCAAATCTTTCTATGCCTCTGCGTTGGGGCAGATTGCCTGTCGGGCGATTCGTCGGCGTATTCATCAGATCTGGCCAGAGGCGAAAGGCGAAACCTTATTAGGCGTGGGTTATGCCACGCCGTATTTGCTGCCTTATCTCGATAAATCGGATCTAGTGGTGGCTTGTATGCCTGCGGGTCAAGGCGTGGTGCATTGGCCGCTGGGACAAAAAAACCTTAGCATTATTATGGACGAAGCGGCGCTGCCCTTCCCCACGGGCACCGTCAATCGGTTATTATTGGTACATGCGCTCGAACATACCGAACAGACACGGCGCTTATTGGCAGAGGCGCACCGCGTGCTCACGCCTTCAGGGCGACTGCTGGTGGTTGTCCCCAACCGTCGCGGCATTTGGGCACGCTCACCTGCCAGCCCTTTTGCTCATGGGCAACCTTTCAGCATCGGTCAGCTGAAGCGCCTGCTCGGTGAATGTCAGTTCACAGTGCTCCAAACCCAGCAAGCACTCTACATGCCCCCCGTAAAACGTAATTTCATTTTACGCTCGGCTCGCATTTTTGAAATTTTGGGCATGGCCTTCTTCACTGCCTTTGGCGGAGTTATACTCACCGAGGCAGAAAAGCAGATTTATGCGCCCACTAAAGGCAAACTGCAGCCTATTTATCACAAAAGTCCGCTCGCGGTTCCCGCTTCTGCCAGATCTGCTTGTAAATAAACCTTTTATTAACTGCTTGTGGCTAAGGTGAGGTTTCATAAGTACAGAGGACTTTAAAATGATTACAGCTAATCAAGATCATTGCACCGAATCGTCACGCCGTGACGATTCTAACAAACCCAAATATGCCACGATCAAAAATCCAACGATCGAGGCCATTCTGGGCGAACATTTCCGTTTTGCCAATGCAGAGCAGGCACAGACGCGGCTAGACTCACTGCGCGATGCGTTTATTGTCTCTAAACTCCCTGCGGATATGGACGCCACCCCCCAAGAGCTAAAACTCTGGATTCGTGGCTTTGGCCTTTCTGCCGAATCACGCGAGGCAGGCTATATTGGCAATTACGCCCGCTTTGAGGTAAAAAAAGCTGATAAAGGCAAATGGACGATTGCTGCTGTTTTAATCAGTGTCGATAAAAAATATCATCCTCAGCGCCGCCAAACGCCAAAGCGCCACCCGAATTGGGGTCACCCCATCATGCGCGACATCCAAAAAGGCCGCGTGCATAAAACTGTGGAATCCGCGCAAAGCGAACTCACACGTTTGCACGAAGCCTTCCCTGAAGTGTCGATTCCGCTGACCAATAAAATGTATATTATGGCCTATCAAAAGGTCGAAAATGAAGGCGAAGCGCCCATCCGTAAATGGGTGCTAGAAATTAAAGCACTCGATAAAGGTGGCTTTAAAATTGAAGCGACCCCCAATACCTATAAATCGGATAATCGCCCCAAAACAGAATTTTCACAGAAACCTTCTGCGCCTAAAGCCCAAGGCGAGGCAGTGGGTCGTTTTACCTCGCAAGTCTTGCTTAAAAAGAGCAAAAAGAAAGCCAAAAACCCCGATATGCCCAAGCTTAAACCGCAAGGCGATGTCGAATAATCCACTCTTACTCCCCCTATACCCAAC
>JBILIE010000148.1:0-4644 GCA_044350115.1 Rickettsiales bacterium | reverse complement strand
ATTAAAGTGCAAGGCCCTGAGCGCCGCAAATTGACGCTGAATGCGAGTGGTGCAGGTGAAGTGACTGCGGGTCAAATTCATTGCCCTGGCGATGTAGAAATTCTGAATAAAGACCTCGTGATTTGTACGCTGGATAAAGACGGAAAAATCAACATGGAATTGTCGGTTGAAGTGGGTAAGGGTTATGTTCGCGCCGCTGATAATCGTCCGCAAGATGCTCCAATTGGTTTGATTCCTGTGGATGCATTGTTCAGCCCTGTACGCAAAGTGGCCTATAAAGTGGACAATGCCCGCGTAGGTCAGCAAACAGATTATGATAAATTGTCGATGTCGGTGGAAACTGACGGTAGCATGACGGCAGAAGATGCAGTTGCACTCGCTGCGCGCATTCTGCAAGATCAATTGCGTATGTTTGTGAACTTCGACGATACGCCGATGCACGAATCGAAAGAAGCAGAAAATGCCCTGCCTTTCAGCCCGTATTTGCTCAAAAAAGTGGACGAGTTAGAGCTTTCTGTGCGCTCGGCAAACTGCCTGAAGAACGACAATATCGTTTATATCGGCGACCTCGTGCAAAAGAGCGAAGGCGAAATGCTGAAAACGCCAAACTTTGGCCGCAAATCTTTGAACGAAATCAAAGAAGTGTTGTCGAATATGGGTCTGAAATTTGGTATGGACATCACTGATTGGCCACCAGAAAATATTGAAGAACTGGCTCGTAAATACGAAGAGCCTTACTGAGTCGCCAGTCTCTAGTCGCTAGTTCCTAGCAAAAAATACTAGAGACTAGAGACTAGAGACTAGAGACTAGAGACTAGAAACTGGAGAAATAAAATGCGACATGGAATGTCAGGACGTAAGCTGAATCGCAAATCGGCGCATCGCAAAGCGATGTTTGCCAATTTGGCTGCAGCTCTCATTAAACACGAGCAGATCACCACTACGCTGCCGAAAGCGAAAGAGCTGCGCCCGATTGTGGAGAAGCTGATTACTTTGGGCAAAAAAGGCGGCTTGCATAATTTCCGTCAAGCTCTCGGCTTTTTGCCTGATGATGCCCAGACGCGCAAATTGTTCAGTGTGCTGGGTGAGCGTTACAAAACCCGTCAAGGTGGCTATATTCGCGTGTTGAAAGCGGGCTTCCGTTATGGCGATAACGCGCCTCTGGCGATTATCGAATTGGTAGATCGTGATGTGACGGCAAAAGGCAAAGATTCTGGTCCCGTCTATGACGATGCTGAAGGCGATGCTGCTGCAGCGTAATGCTGCTGGCTTGAAACCGAGCAAGGCGAGGCGCACAGCGTGAGCCATTCTTTGGGAAGCGGGGGGGGGAGTATCCCCATCACACGAAGTAAAAAATAAAAAAAGGCGGTGAGCAATCACCGCCTTTTTTTATTGTGAGTAAACGCCAAAGCCGCTTTTATCTTCTCCAGAACCGCTTATATAGAGCAGTATGAAAAGATTTTCTCTGATTGCTTTGTGCGGGCTGATGCTGGGAAATACTGCATCCGCTGAGATTCACCGCGTAGCGCCGACATCGCCCACGCAAGTGCAGCTTTCTTTTGCGCCGATTGTGAAGCAGGCTGCGCCCGCAGTCGTGAACATTTACACCAAACGTCGCGTGCAGGTGCAATCGCCGATGACGCTATTTTCGCAAGACCCGGCTTTCCGTCGTTTTTTTGGCCAGCAAATCCCTAAAATGGGAGTGACGCAGGAACGTGTGGTGCAGTCGCTGGGATCGGGCGTGATTGTGCATCAAAACGGCATTGCCGTGACCAGCTCGCATGTGGTGGAAGGCAGCGATGAGATTATCGCCGTGCTGAATGATAAACGTGAATATCCCGCACAAATTATTTTTCTGGATAAGGCCACTGACCTTGCCGTGTTGAAGCTGGAAACGGCGATGGACAAATTACCTTTCCTGCAAATTGCCAGCTCAGATTCGCTAGAAGTGGGGGATATGGTGCTGGCCATTGGTAATCCCTTCGGCGTGGGACAAACCGTTACTAGCGGCATTGTTTCGGCATTGGGGCGACCGGTGCAGGAGATCACTAATCAATCAATGAATAAACACGGATTCATTCAAACCGATGCCGCGATTAATCCTGGAAATTCAGGCGGTGCTTTGGTCAATATGCAAGGACAACTGGTGGGAATTAACGCTGCGATCTTCTCGCAAACAGGTGGCTCACAGGGGATTGGTTTTGCCGTACCCGCACAGGTGTTGGTCGAATTATTGCGGCAGATGTTGGAGTAGCCCTTTTGATCGCTCCTGCGCCGCGCCTCCTGCTTCGCGCAATGAGCCTAACGCCTGATGGCGACTAAAGCATTTGGCCTACTGGCCTCGTAGTAATAAAAGTGTGTAAACCTATGGCTAAAACATTATTTGCATCTGCACTAAACACCGCCCCACTGGCAGATCGCTTGCGGCCTAAAACGCTCGCCGAGGTCGTGGGGCAGGAGCATGTGCTGGGTGCAGAAGGCACGCTGGGACGGATGGTAGCGAGCGGGCATTATGCCTCGCTGATTTTATGGGGGCCTCCGGGTTGCGGTAAGACGACTTTGGCGCGGCTGGTAGCGGTGCAGAGTGGCTATGAATTTCTCACATTATCGGCAATTACTTCGGGCGTGGCAGATCTCAAAAAGGCGTTTGATCAGGCGCGGCTGTGGAACGAACAAGGCAAGCGAACCTTGCTGTTTGTGGATGAGATTCATCGCTTTAACCGTGCGCAGCAGGATGCGTTTTTACCGGTGGTGGAAGATGGAACGATTTTGCTCATCGGCGCGACGACAGAGAACCCCTCTTTTGAACTCAATTCGGCATTGCTTTCGCGCTGCAAAGTGGTGGTGCTGAAACGGCTGGAAGATGCCGCGCTGGAGCAATTGATACTGCGAGCAGAAACGGAAGCGGGCAGGGTGTTGTCGCTTACTTCTGAAGCGCGTACAGCCTTGAAGGGTATGGCTGACGGTGATGGCAGATATCTCCTCAACCTTGTAGAAGATCTGTTGATGTTGGATGATGCGGCGGAGCTGCTCGACACCTCCGCCCTTGTCGCTCGCCTTCAGCAACGTGCGCCAGTCTATGATAAGCATCAGGAGAGCCATTATAACCTTATCAGTGCGTTGCATAAGGCGGTGCGTGGGTCGGATGTGCAGGGCGCACTCTATTGGTTTGCACGTATGCTCGATGGTGGCGAAGATCCGCTCTATATTGCGCGGCGATTGGTGCGGATGGCGGTGGAGGATATTGGTCTTGCCGAGCCACAGGCATTACAACAAGCGATTGCGGCGAAAGAGGCCTATGAATTTCAAGGCAGCCCCGAAGGGGAGTTAGCGCTCTCACAGGCTCTTATTTTTCTGGCGATGGCACCGAAATCGAATGCTGCTTATGTGGCGTATAAAGCCGCTCGCAAAGATGCGAAACAGCATGGTTCGTTGATGCCGCCTGCACATATTCTTAACGCACCTACCAAGCTGATGGAGCAGCAGGGCTATGGCAAAGGCTATGAATACGACCATGATGCGCCCGATGGTTTTTCAGGGCAGGATTATTTCCCCGAAAAAATGGGGCGGCGCGAATATTACCAACCCGTCGAGCGTGGCTTTGAGCGCGAGATGCGAAAGAGGTTGGAATATTGGGACAGATTGCGCGAGAAGCGCAAGGGGTGAGTCATGATTGTTAGTCAAAAATCACACACATCCTGAAAAAAGACAGATTTAGCTAAAATTTTAAGTTTGTTAGGATTCTGTTTACCTCTGACTGATACAAATCATCTCATGATATGGGAGAAAATGTCATGAAGTTTGATTTGTCTTGTTTAATGAGTGTCTGTGCGATTGCTTTGCTACCATTACATGCGGTGGCGGAGGAGGTGAGCGATTTAGACGCGCTTTCGTTGGAAAGCTTGGGCGATATTGTGACCTCTGTTTCTAAAAAACCAGAAGATTCGTTTCGTTCTGCGGCGGCGATTTATGTGATTAATAACCAAGACATCAAAAACTCTGGCGCAACTCATGTGGCCGAAGTGCTGCGCGGTGTTCCCGGTTTGAATGTGAGCCGCGTGGATTCTAATAACTGGGCGATTACTTCGCGCGGGTTTAATGGAGTGTTCTCCAACAAATTATTGGTATTGGTTGATGGACGCACGATTTACACGCCGTCTTTCTCTGGCGTGTATTGGAATGTGCAGGACATGCCACTGGACGATATTGAGCGTATTGAGGTGATTCGCGGCCCTGGCGGAAGCCTGTGGGGGGCGAATGCGGTCAATGGTATTATTAACATTATCACCAAATCGGCGCGTGATACGCAAGGCGTGGTCGTCACGACCTTATTTGGCAATGAAGACCGCAATGTGAGCAATGTGCGGCAGGGTGGCAAGTTTAGCGATGAGGCTTATTATCGTGTGTATGGCCATTACGAAAATCGCGATTCCACGAAATCCATGCAGGGCACTGATAGCGGTAATGACTGGGATAACGCAAAAACTGGCTTCCGCGCAGATTGGGAGGCCGACGACACACAGAATTTTACTCTTCAGGGGGATGCGTATAACGCGAATATAGGGCTTGATTCATTTAACCCCACCTTCACTGATCCTTTGGGATACACTTTTAGGAGCGAAGATATTGTTGCTCAGGGCTTTA
>JBILIE010000147.1:0-4702 GCA_044350115.1 Rickettsiales bacterium | reverse complement strand
AATTTTCTTTGTAGCCGCGATAGCGCGACCAACTGTTTTGCGGAATAGAGTTTTTGTGGAAAAGCTTTAGCATCTGCACCATCTGGTGCTCTTTCCAGAGATTGTTGATGAAGCCCTGCACCAGCACGCGGTTATTGGTCATTACCAGATTGCTTAGATCTTCTGTCGCGGCACTACGAAAATAATAGCCAAGCCCCATTGCCGCCATAACGACGACAATAAAGCTGATAATGGCAAAATATCTTAGATATGAAAACATACGACTCCACCCTCACTGTGGATCGCGGAGGGTTAAGGAAGTGCTAAAGCGAGGAGATTTTTTATGGGTGTGTCAAACATGCCTGCGGTATATTTATGGGGGAATCCTCCCCCCGTCCCCCCACGCTATCGCGCCTCGCCTTGCTCGGATACGCAGTAATTGGGGATCTACGCTTCGCCCGCAGTTTCGAACATCGCCAGATTGAGTGCGTCTGCGGGGGATTGGTTGCCCCAGATAACCGCTTGTAAGGCAGGATAAAAGCGGTCGCATTCGGTGGTGGCAATTTCGAGCAGGTTTTCGATTTGTTCCACAAAGAATTCGTCAGATTTACCAAGCATCAGGCTGTGACGGAAAATGACCGCACCTTCTTCGGAAGCGAAATCAAAATGCCCCAGCCATATTTTTTCGTTAATCGCGGCGAGTAAGGGATAAATTTTGCTGCGTTGGAGCGGGCCGATTTTGCCTTCCATCGCACAGCTGAATACCATGAGGCCAAGCGCTTCTTCCCAGCGATACCACAGCCGGAGCGTACCCCAGAGGCTCGCAATCTCGCCGACAATTTCTTCTTCTACCGGACGATCAAAATTCAGATCGCGGCTGATCATCACGTCTTCCACCGCATCAAGCGGGTTAAACGGTGTGGCAATGAGCTGGGCGCTAAGGGATGGCATCATAAGAGCGAGTCTATAGGCCGAAAAGCCTAAAAAAGCTAGGCTTTTTTGGTGCTGGTCTTTGCAGGCTTTGCCTCTAGTGCATCCAGCCGCGCTTTCAGTGCTTCGTTCTCAGCGCGGGCTTTGGCGGCCATTTCACGCACAATCTCAAATTCTTCACGGCTGACCATCTGCATTTTCGTCGCCATTTTGTCGAAGGCCTGCTGGCACATCTGTTCGACCTCTTTGCGCCACTCAAGCAGCGTGCCGCCTGCGCTGGTAGCAAGTTTAGCAAGATCGTCAAGGAAGGGGTTATTCATGCGGGGTTGCCTTTTTAGCTTTTAGTATCTTGACGATACCATACAGGCTGATGGCGATCCAGCAAAGCTCAAAAAACACCGAGGCGGTGTTCCAGTGATAGAGCAGGGAGATGAGCAGCAGCGTTGCCCCCGCAAGGTTAATGAGGGGTGAGCGGATATCGGTGGGCGGGATTTTGCCTGTCTGCGAGCCATAAAAGGCAAAGAGTAAGGTGCCTACGCCGCAAAAACCGATAATGTCGAAAAGGAGAGAAAGGTTCATAGGGGCGCTTTTACAACAATTGCGGTCTGTAGGAAAGCGATTCGGCGAGATGGCTTTTCTGCACTGTTTCGGAGGCGGAAAGATCGGCGATGGTTCTGGCGACGCGCAGTACGCGAGTAATGCCGCGCATGGAAAGGCGCAAGGCTGCAGAGGCTTCTTCCAGCAAGGTCTGCCCTGCGGGTTCGAGCAGAGTTTGTTGGTAGAGGTGATCGCCCGAAAGCCGCGCATTCAGGGTGATAGGAATGCCAAGCTGCTGATAGCGCTGTGTTTGAATGGTGCGGGCTTGGGCAACACGTTCGGCAACCGCCGCACTCGGCTCGCCTTGGGGGGCGCCGAAAATTTCGGCGGGCGGCACTTCGGGTACATCAATATGTAAATCAATGCGGTCGAGCAGGGGGCCTGAGAGTTTGGATTGGTATTCTTTGCCGCATTTGGGGGCTTTGTTGCAGGCGCGCAAAGAGTCAGTGAGGTAGCCACAACGACAGGGGTTCATTGCTGCAATCAGTTGAAATTCAGCGGGATAGGTAATATGCGCCTGTGCGCGGGCAACGGAAACTTGGCCTGTTTCGAGCGGCTGGCGCAGGGCTTCGAGCACCCCGCGCGGGAATTCGGGGAGTTCGTCGAGAAACAACACGCCTTGATGCGCGAGCGAGATTTCACCCGGTTGGGCGCGCCGCCCACCGCCGACCATCGCCGCCATGGAGCTACTATGGTGTGGGTCGCGGAAAGGGCGAGTACGACGCAAGCGCCCTCCCGAAAGAGCGCCCGCAACCGATTCAATCACGCTGACTTCGAGCATTTCGGCGGGGGACATGGAGGGCAAAATGCTGGGCAGGCAAGAAGCGAGCATGGATTTGCCCGCCCCCGGAGGGCCAGACATTAATAAATTATGCCCGCCCGCAGCGGTGATTTCGAGGACGCGCCGCGCCGTTTCCTGCCCTTTAATTTCGCGCATATCGGGACCGCTGCGAAAATCGTCGCGGGTTTCGCGGATCGGTGGCGGCAGCAATTGCCCGCCGTTTAAATGGTTCATGAGTGCCAGTAAATGCGGTGCGGCGATGATGTTAATATCGCCTGCCCATGCTGCTTCCGCGCCATTGGCTTCGGGGCAAATCAGGCCTTTATCTTCTGCCACTGCACCCATCGCGGCGGGGAGAATACCCGATACGGGCAGAATCGCGCCGTCTAAGCCCAGCTCGCCCATCACGATATAGCCCTCGGTCGCGTCGGAGGGGAGCACTTGCATCGCCATGAGTAGTGCCAGCGCAATCGGCAAATCAAAATGGCTGCCCTCTTTGGACAGATCGGCGGGGGCGAGATTGACAGTGAGGCGTTTGGCGGGCAGCGCCAACCCCAAAGCATGAATGGCGGCGCGCACGCGTTCCCGCGATTCTGCAATCGCCTTATCGCCAAGGCCGACGACGCTGAAGGCAGGCAATCCCGGGCTAATCTGTGCCTGCACATCCACCGCGACGGTATCGACGCCATGAAAGGCTAAACTACGACAATGGGCGGTCATGTAAGCAAATTAGCCAGTTTAACAAATTCTGCCACCGTTAAATTCTCTGCGCGCAATGTTGGCGTGATGCCTGCTTTTTCGAGCAAAGCTTCGCCGCCGAGGGGTTTGAGGCTGACGCGGAGCATTTTGCGGCGTTGACCGAAAGCGGCACCCGTCAGCTTTTCCAAATTAGGCAGGATGCAGGGGGCGGGGTTGGCTCTGGGGGTGAGTTTGACGACAGTGGAGGTGACTTTCGGCGGGGGTGAGAAAGCCGAGGGGGGGAGATCAAACAAGGCCTCCGCTTCGCACAGCCACTGGGTGAGGATGGTCAGGCGACCGTAATCTTTGGTGGAGGGTTGGGCGACGAGGCGGTTAACGACCTCTTTTTGGAACATAAGAGTCATATAGTGATAGGGGGGGATACTCCCCCGAGCTTCGCTTTCCCCTACGCTGCGCGCCTCGCCGTGCTCGGTTGGATCTTTTGATTGCCCCTGCGCTGCGCCTACTGCTCCGCGCAATGAGCCTAAGCGCTCACGCGCACTAAAGTTGTCGGACTCCTGTCCTCCCATTGCACCCGAAATATCATGCAGCCAATGGATGAGCATTTCTGTCCCCACATTATAGGGCAGATTGGCGATGATAGCGCGCGGGGCGGGGGTGAGTTCGGTCAGCGGTGTTTTGAGCGCATCGGCGTGAAGGAAGCTGCTGGGGGCGGCATGCTGTGCGCCAAGAGCTTGTAATAAAGGCAGGCACCGCTCGTCTTTTTCAATGCCCGTATAAGAGAGTGGCTTGGCGGCGAGGATGGAACGCGTGAGCGCACCTGGGCCTGGGCCGATTTCGACAATATTCAGCGCGGAAAGATCACCGCAGAGCCGCACGATTTTATCGGTGATATTGGGATCGCGCAGGAAGTGCTGCCCGAGCGATTTTTTGGCGGGGATCATCGCAGTTCCACATAGCTCTCGCGGCGGAGATTGCGCATGAATTTGGAGGCTTCGAGCTCTAATTTTTCGCGGAATAATAATTCGCGCAGTTTTTCGTCTGCTTTGGCGATTTGTGGCATTTCTACGCGCTCGCACAGGATGTAAAAGCGGATGCCGCTCGGGGTGGCGAAAGGCTCACCAATTTCGCCCACATCGAGGGTAAGTGCTTGATTGCGGACATATTCCGGCAAATCGCTTAAGGCGGCGCGCAGGAATTTGACTTTAATGTCGGTGTCTTTGAAATCGGTGATGCCCGCTACGCCTTCATCCAGACAGGATCCCGGATTAATGGCAACCTGACCTGCGATTTGTAAGGTGAGATCGACCTGTTGCGGCGTTGCGTCTTGCGGCAGGCCAAACAGCACTTCTTTCATGACCACCTGCGTGGGGTCTTCCATATTCACCGCGCCGTTGGTGCGGCGATCATTAATGCGGATAATTTGATAGCCGCGACGGGTGCGGATGGGGTCAAGCAGGCCTGTTTTGGGGCCGTTTTTGACGGCCTTCATCAGCGCGGGCTCCATCTGTTCCAACGGCACCCAGAAATTAGGTTCGGAGCCGGGAGGGGCTTTGGTGAATTGTCGCGCTACTTCTTCCAGATTCGCGCCAGCGCGCACATCTGCTACCAGTTTTTCGGCGAGGGTTTTAATTTGCGCTTCCATCTCTGGCTTATCGACGGGCAGTACCAGCGGGGTGATATTGGCTTCTTCTGAAGTGGCCATAAAGCGGCGGT
>JBILIE010000146.1:0-4703 GCA_044350115.1 Rickettsiales bacterium | reverse complement strand
CAAACCCCTGAATCAGCCCTTGCTGCTCCAGATTGGAAAGGGGTCGCGTTTTAGACAACTCCGCTGCCTCGCGGAGATTCTGCAAAGCCTTGAGGTAGTTGTTAAAGCGTTGTTTCCAGCGGATGTCTTGCATTTGTTTATCCCTCTGTTTTCTTCTGCTTCGGTGGTGGCAGATAGTTGGTGGCAGAAACAACTTTTTTTCCTGTTTTGCCTTCCAGTTCGAGCCGCGCTTTTTTGGCAATCGCGCCTCCCGTTTTTCCTGCCTTCGCGTTTTCTTCCATGCCCGTTGCCTGCATGTTTTCAGCAATCTGACGGGTGGAGAGTTCTGCCAGCGCGGTGAAAATCAGCTCCGCCTCGCTCATGTGATCCCGCAGGTTCTGGCTTTTTAAGCCCTTGACCTTCTTATGGGTGCCAACGCTCAACCCCGTCCATTCCTGATGGATGATGTTGGTGAGGATGGCAAATTCTTGCCCTTCCTTAATATCATGCTCTCTCCAATAATCGGTCAGCTTGTTGCGGGTTTCTTGCCCCATCATCCTCTGCTGCACCCATTTTTCGCTGCGCCCGTGTTGTTTCCATGTTTCGCGTGCACGGTTGAGCGACCTTTCGGGGTCGGCCATCTCTTGCATCCGTTCGTAACCCACCTTCGCCAACCATAACTTAATGGGTTCTGCCTTCGGGCTTGGCACGGATTGAATCAGGCGCAGTATAGTCTCAGGGCTGGCTACATCGGTGAGGTATTTCTTCCCATCCGCCGCCTCTAATTTCAGTCGGTGACAATTTGTCACCGACTGACTACCTTCCTTGGTGATCCTCTCTTTTAGCTTGTTCCAGTATTTTCTGGCCGTCTGATAATCGGGCTGCTGGAGTAATGCCTGCATGATGTCGATGACTGAAAACACCCAAGTATCAGTTTGCTCATCGTACAGTCTGCGGATGTTAAATCCTTCAAAAATCACTAAATCATTTTTCATACCAGTTTCCTGATTGCGTTTAGAATATTGGCACTCTCCGCATCCAGCGCAATCATCTCCGCCATAATTTCCTGCGGGCTGCGGATGGCGGCTTCTTCGGCCTTATTCGGGTTTTTGGTCGAGAGGTCATAGGTGGTGGGGTCAATCGTCGCTGCATCCACCGTCCATGAATTCTCGGAATCGGCGAAGCTGGCTTGCAGCTTTACAAACGCGGCCATATCGGCATCGTTCAGCGGGTTGGTCTTGCCCATATTGCGGTTGGGCTTGAGTTGGTAGAACCACACTTTGCGGGTAGCGGAGCCTTTTTCAAAAAACAGCACTACCGTTTTCACGCCCGCACCTTGGAAGGTTCCGCTCGGGCAATCCAGCACCGTGTGTAGGTTACAGTTCGTCAGCAGCTCCTTCCGCAGCGCGATGGAGGCATTATCCGTATTGCTCAGGAAGGTGTTTTTGATGACAATCGCCGCGCGGCCACCTGCTTTCAGGTATTTAATAAAATGCTGTAAGAACAGCGAAGCAGTCTCGCCCGTTTTGATAGGGAAGTTCTGCTGCACTTCCTTGCGCTCTTTCCCCCCGAAAGGCGGGTTGGCGAGGATGACATCGAAGCGGTCGCGCTCCTGAATATCGCTGATATTTTCCGCCAGCGTGTTGGTGTGCAGGATGTTGGGTGTCTCAATACCATGCAGAATCATGTTCATGATGGCGATGACATAGGCGAGGCTTTTCTTTTCCTTGCCGAAGAAGGTTTTGGTTTGCAGCGTTTGCAGGTCAGTCGTGGTGAGTTCTTTGCTGGCGCGCAGATAGTCATAGGCTTCGCATAAGAAGCCTGCGGAACCGACCGCGCCATCATAAATCCGCTCGCCGATTTTGGGGTTGGTTACCTGAATCATGGCGCGAATCAGCGGGCGTGGGGTGTAGTATTCTCCGCCGTTACGCCCTGCATTGCCCATGTTTTTGATGCGGGTTTCATAGAGGTTGGAGAGTTCGTGTTTTTCCTTCTGCGAGCGGAAGCGCAGTTCGTCCACCCGTTCCAGCACGTCGCGCAGGGTGAAGCCGCTTTGCACCTTATTGCGGATTTCGCTGAATATCTCGCCGATTTTATATTCGATAGTGTCAGGGCTATCGGCCTTTTGCTTGAAGCCTTTGAGGTAGGGGAAAAGCTTGCCATCCACAAAATCACGCAGGTCATCGCCCGTCAGGGCTTTGTTATGGTCGAAGGTGCCATCGGTGGCCTTGGGGGCTGCCCATGATTCCCAGCGGTAGGGTGCGTCGATGATGTATTCATAGGGTTTGCCGACCAGCTCGGCTTCCATCGACCGCTCGCGCTCCAAGTCGTCGAGGTATTTCAGAAATAATATCCATGAGGTCTGCTCGGCATAGTCCAGCTCGCTGGTGCAGCCTGCATCCTTGTGCAGCACATCATCGATATTCTTGAAAACTTGTTCAAACATGGTTTGCCTTGGTGGAGATTGTTGTTAAGGGCTAACTTAACGCCCCCCACGCGGGATGCAACTGCTATGAACAGTTCTCTTGCTTACCCGCCAGCACCTTCCGCAGCCGCTTTGTTTCTGCACTATACGCACCATGCTTCCACGCATTCAGGCGGCTGATAGCCTTGCCCTCTGCTGTTTTCACCCCAGCTTTACGCCAAGGCTGCCAGCGCCGAATCAGGGCGGCTTGCTGCGCTCGTTCTGCTTCTGTCCATTGTCGCATGGGGAGCCTCGCTTAATAATTCGTTTGTCATGGTGGCGGCTTCGTATGCTTCCAGTTCGGCAAGCCCTGCCTCATGATAGTTCACCTGCTGATTATGCGCCTTGTTGTTAATGACGGTATTCCGGCGCGGCTGTTTCAACTCAATTAACGCCTGCAAGCTCTGCCTGCATTGCGCCTGCGCTTTGAAGGCCAGATTGCCATAGATTTGCTTGGGGGCGAGGTAATTGTTGGAAATCATCTTTTCGGCCATCGACAAGAATACGCTTTGCAGGGTCATGGCTTGCTGCAAAAGCATCCTCTCCACCAATTCCATATCGCCCGCCTTGATTGCTGCCGCTTGCGCCTCCAGCTTTTCGGTCAGGTATTTGATGCCTAATCCTTGGTCTGGATTGCAATCCATAATGACTTTGGCCGCGTTCATCGTTCCCTCGCAGAAAATTGCCGCCAGTTGTTCATGCGGGTTATTATCCATGACCAGCTTATAGTTTCTGTCGTTTAATTTTGGGGTAAGAGATTCCAGTATTTCGCTGCCCATTTTTTCCTCATTATCAGAGTGATGATGTCGTCGCAGAATATCACAAAAACCATCTGATTTCTTTCTATTTCACTCTATTTTAGATTGACCTCTCGCTTTCAAATTTTGGGTAGGGGTATGGTATATTATATGTGTCCCTGTAGCGTGACTGTGAAAGGTGAGTTTTTAGTCAATACGGCTCTCTGGCGTGACCATCTGCTCTGCCATAAAGTCGTTTCTGGCTCTCTGGCGTGACGATAGGTCACTCTGAGAGTGACGTGTGTTTTTTTGGAAGTCAGGGCAAGAGAGTTTCCAATCATGGGCTGGCGGCTGCTGATTATACGGCTCACATGTCAATATAAACTCGCTAGCTTTTCGATTGCCAAAGGTTCCCACACGTCTGCGAATAATAAAACCATAATGCTCTAGCTCGTTTAACGCCTTCTGAGCAGTGTTGCGGCTGCAATGCGCCACGATGCCTGCATCACGGCAGGAAAGCCCTATAGCGCCATTATTATGGCCGTTGTAGCGGTGGCGTAATTCAACAAATACCCTCGCCGCCGTATTACTGAGCGCCTGATAGTTTGGATGCTCCAGCATCACGAAGGGCAGTCCTACATAGCGCGGCTGCTTTGCGCGTTTATACTTTTTCTTTGCCATGATGTAATTTCTCCAAAAGGAAGGGGAGCGGCGCAAACCACTCCCCCCATAGGTTTAGGTTGTTTGTGCTTCGAGGATTTCTACCGCCGTATGCAGGATGTAACGCCCATGCGCTCCCCCATCATGCGGTTCGCGGATTGTCACAATATCCAGCCCGTATTCATGGCGCAGGATATGAACATAAGCACCCAGCCGATACGCCCAGCAACTCATTTCCGCCGCTGTGATTCCCGCCAGCCCTGCCGCTGCCAGAGCGACAATAGTTTGGGCAATTCGGCCTCGGATTTCGTAAACCTTGGCGGCATCATCCACGCCAGCGCGGAAGGTAACAATCCATTTCGTAACGTTCACGCTGCACCCCCTGTCAGGATTTCGGCAATTACCGCCGCGTGAAAGGGTGAAACATGATAGCGTTGAATCAGCGCCGCATGTTGCGTGGCAAGGTTGGTTTTAATCCGTTGGGTTTCTGCCCAATCGAGTAAATCAGGATTGTGGAATCCCCGTTTGGTTTCGTGTATAGTCATAAATACCTTTGAAATTTTAGAGATGATAAGGTGGGGCGCATTACTGAGGGTCGAATTTCTGTATTGCGCCCGTTCTCCTTTAGGCATGAGTGCCGCGCTGGTTCTGTTCCATAATTCGCCGGTAATAACGCTTCTCATGGATAAAAACTTTCTTCCCTAACCGCACAAAGCAGTCAGTGAGATTAAATTTTTCAGCATTGAAAATCTGGTGACGAAGTCCGCCTTCACTAAAGGAGGGATTTTCTTCACAGAACCGTTTGACGGTCTTTAAGTCGAAGAGGTTTTCTTCTGATTCCATATTGGAGCCTTTCGGTAGTG
>JBILIE010000144.1:0-4715 GCA_044350115.1 Rickettsiales bacterium | reverse complement strand
TGCTTTTGTAGTCTATCGCATTACTGATCCACTCAAATTCTATCAGGCGGTGCGCGACGAATATGGCCTGCAAAGCCAGCTTTCTTCTATCATGCAATCCAGCCTGCGCCGCACCATTGGTTCGGTGTCGCTGCGCGATTTACTCTCGACCAAGCGCACGGAAATCATGCGCGAAATTCGTGAAGAAATTAATGCGAAAGCTTCGGGCCAAACGGCAGCGAAAGAGGAAATCAAAACCCTTAAAGGCGGGTTTGGGATTGAGGTAGTGGATGTGCGGATTATGCGTGCTGATCTGCCGCAGGAAATCAGCCAATCGACATTTGATCGCATGCGTTCTGACTTTGAAAAGCGGGCGCAGAAATTCCGCGCGGAAGGCGAACAGGAATCGCTGCAAATTCGTGCCACGGCAGATCGTGAGCGCACCGAATTGCTGGCAACCGCGCTGAAGAACGCTGAAATTTCACGCGGTACGGGCGATGGTCTGGCGGCTAAAATTTATGCGGATGCTTTTGGTAAAGACCCCGAATTCTACGATTTTTATCGTAGTATGCAGGCCTATCACAAAGCCCTTGGCACAGGCGGAGATACCACTGTGATTCTCTCACCTGACAGTAATTTCTTTAAACATATGGAGCGGTAAAATGGCATTAGGCATTAGAGCTTGGGGGCTTGGGGTTGCGTTATTCGTGGCGTTGATTTTTCCGATGCCCAATGCCTATTCTCCAATGCCCGTGCGTGCGGCGCAAGCTGCGCCCGCGCCCGAATCTTTCGCGCCGCTGGTAGAGCGGCTTACCCCTGCCGTCGTCAATATCTCAACGACACAAAAGATTGTGGCGCAAGGGGGAATGCAGGGGTTGCCCCCGCTGATGTTCCAGCTGCCAGACGATCCGCAGCTTGCACCATTTCGTGATTTTCTGGAGCAATTTAATCGCGGGATGATGCCGCCGCAAGGTCAGGGGCGCGGCGGACAACCTGAGCAGGAGGTTTATTCGCTCGGTTCTGGTTTTATTATTGATGCTGCGGGTTATGTCGTCACCAATAACCACGTGATTGACGAGGCGGACGAGGTGGATGTGATTTTGCAGGACGACACCAAGCTACGCGCTAAAATCATTGGGCGCGATTCAAAAACCGACCTTGCTTTGCTCAAAGTGGAAAGCAAAAAGCCACTGCCTTTTGTCAGCTTCGGCGATTCAGATACGCAGAAAGTGGGCGATTGGATTATTGCGATTGGGAATCCGTTTGGTCTTGGCGGATCGGTCAGCGCGGGCATTATTTCGGCGCGTTCGCGCAGTATTAATTCGGGCCCGTTTGACGACTTTCTTCAAACCGATGCCGCGATTAATCGCGGCAATTCAGGCGGCCCGATGTTTAATATGGAAGGCAAGGTAATTGGCATTAACTCCGCTATTCTTTCACCTTCGGGCGGGAATATCGGGATTGGATTTGCCATTCCCTCTTCTCAAGCACAACCAATTATCGAGCAGCTCAAAAAATTTGGCCGCACGCATCGCGGTTGGCTGGGTGTCAAAATTCAGGAAGTAACCGATGAAATTGCGGAAAGCGTGGGGCTGCCGAAAGCGTCAGGCGCATTGATATTGGGCATTAGCCCCAAATCGCCCGCGCTGAAAGCGGATATTAAAGTCGGGGATATCATCACGCGGTTTAATGATAGAGACGTGGACACGATGCGTAAATTGCCGCGTATTGTGGCCGAAACTAAAGTCGGCACCAAAGTAGCGGTAGAAGTCTGGCGCGGCGGCAAAGCGCATACAACCAGCGTGATGCTGGGCGAGCTGGATGAATCGGAAGATCAGGCTAAGGCGAAAGACACCACCCATAACCCCTCTGCGTTGGAAGAAACCAAAGCCGCGAAAGTATTGGGAATGCAGCTTGCTGCGCTGGATGCGGCGCTGTGTAACCGTTTTGGGCTTGCCAAAGATGCGGTAGGGATCTTGGTGCTCGACCTCGCGCCAGGCTCAGAAGCGGCGCGACAAGGCGTGCGCCCTGGTGACATCATCATTAAAGTAAACGAAGCCCGCATGGTTAATATGCAGGACTTTTATAATGTGATGAGCCGTGCAGCCGCTACAGGCCGCAGCTATGCTCTAGTGCGTATTTTGCGTGGCAAAGACGAAGCCTTCGTGACCCTGCCGACGAAGCTGAAATAACGCGATTCGTTAGTCGCGTTATTTCCACCCGCCCTTAGGCGCCGTCTCCAGCATGAGCGGGTTGAGGCGGAAATGATCATACCACATGGCCAATTGCGGCGCGTCTTTCAGCCAGTCTTCCTCAATCCCGATAGCGGGGAGGCGGCCATAAATATAAGCAATCATCGCACCCGCAGAGAGATGCGCCACCGAGAAAGGCAGATTAAAAAAGTCAGCATGTTTTTCCAGAAACACCAAGGTACGGCGCAGATTATCGAGCTGTTTTTCCACCTGCCCCTGCCAACGTTTTTCTTCAGGCCGCCATGTTTCCAGCACCACCAGCACGGCGGCATCCAGCGCGCCATCGGCCAGAGCTTCCAGATGATGAATATGCGTGCGCTGCAAAGCATCCGCCGGAATCAGTTTATCCGCACCGCCAATGGCATCAAAATATTGGGCGATAACGGGGCTATCGATAATGCTGCGATCATTGTTCAAAATCAGCACGGGGATTTTGCCGAGTGGATTGTGATCCATCAATTCCGCCCCGCGATCCGCTGGCCAAGTATCCACCAATTCAATGCGATTCAACAAATCATGATGCTGTGCAGCCATCCGCACTTTGCGGGCGAAGGGGGAGCGTTCTGTATAGAGTAATTTCATGCCGCTATTATTGCACAGCGGCCGCCAAAAGTTCAAGCGTTAGATCCCGCAGGCATAAGCTTGCGATGCCAGCACATTAACGAGTGCTACAGTGAGGATACTCACGCCCAGAAGTCGCAGCAACACTTCACGGCGTTGGTCAGAAACAGAGATAGCGATGGCCTGAGCTTTTTTCATAAATTCTCCTCTTACGTATCTTTATATCTCAATCCTAGCAGAAGTAATATTAAAGTTTTATGACGATTGGATCGTATTTTAGCTAATTGCTAGCCACTAGCCACGAGGCCAAGAACTTTAGTGCGCGGCAGCGCTTAGGCTCATTGCGCGAAGCAGGAGGCGCAGCGCAGGAGCGATTATACAGAAGCTACCCAAACTTTACCCCCCCTTTTTCCAACCGCATCACGGGGAAATCGAAATGGCGGATCAGATCTTCGTCATGTGTGGCATAAAGCACGGTGGTGCCTTGCTTATGCAATTCGGTAAACAAATGCATAAACCGCAGTGATAGCGATTTATCAAGGTTCCCGCTCGGCTCATCTGCCAGAATAATATCAGGGTTGCTGATCACGGCGCGGGCGATGGCTGCCCGTTGTTTCTGCCCGCCGGAAAGCGTGGGCGGATAAGCTTTGGTGGCATCTTTTAAACCCACCCACTCTACCATCTCGCGGGTTTTAGCAACGATATGACGGCGCGATTCTGACGTTACTTTCAGCGGTAGTGCGATATTTTCCTCTACCGTGAGGTGATCCAGCAACCGAAAATCCTGAAACACCATCCCCACACGACGGCGAAGTGCGGGCAAGGCCGAATGCGGCTGACGGCTGGTATCAATGTCAAACATGGTAATCCTGCCACTATTGGGGCGCTGCATCAGCGCAATCAACGACATCAGCGTCGATTTCCCCGCACCACTTGGCCCGCCCAGAAAGTGAAAGCTACCGCGCTTTAGCTCCAGATTCACGTCCCGCAATACAGGGTGTTCGGGGTCGTAAGCTAAAGAGACATTTTCTAATCTTATCATAATTCAGATTCACTTTCGTAAGTTCTACGCTAAACTGCCTCAGGGGAAGCTGCAACTATGATTATTATCTGTCCGGCTTGTGATACAAAATTTATGGTTTCTGCGACCGCAATGGGCGAGCAGGGACGCACGGTACGCTGTGCAAAATGCGCCCATCAGTGGCATGCTATGCCGCATCAGGAACATTACGAACTGAACGCCGCCGCTGCCTCAGAGCCCGCGCCGAAGGATGACTTCTTTGAAGCACAGCCCAACGCGGCAGACGAAAATGCAGACGATGCCGAAATGACGCCCGATGACTTTGATTATGCCAAAGCCGAGGCCATGGCCGCGTCACTCGCCGAATTCACCCTCGTCAAAGCCGTACCGCTCGCGCAGCAACCAATTTGGAAAGTCACTGCCGCCGCCCTGTTGCTCGCCTGTGCGCTGGTGCTGGGATTAATAATGCGTGAATCACTGGTGCCGCCTTTGGGCAAAGTGTTTAAGTCTTTTGGTTATTATCCAGAAGATGGCGTGACGCTGGCGGATGTTTCGCTCAAACAGCTCCCCACCCGCCCAAGAGAAGATTCGCGTTACGATATTCTCTGCACCATCGTCAATCAAACAGGCGAGACGCGCCGCATTCCGCAACTGGCGATGAGAATCATGAGCAAGGACGGCTTTGTGCTGGCAGAAGACGACAACTTCCTGCGAAATTCTGGCGAGAATTTACCCCCCGGTCAGAGGGCTGCCTGCAAAGGGTTACGCTTTGCCAATCCCTTCTCCACCGCAACGCATGTGGTGGTTGATTTAGGCAGCCCGATGGAACTTTCCCTGCGCTCCGATTGGACAGTGCCTGCTGACGAGGACGAGGAAGAAGAGGCGGAGGCGGAAGCGGAAGC
>JBILIE010000143.1:0-4730 GCA_044350115.1 Rickettsiales bacterium | reverse complement strand
GGTGCGCCAGAACATAAACCTGCGGAAGAAGATTATGCGAGTTATCTTATGTCGCTGGTGTATGAAGTGGGTCGCGAGCATTACGGAAAAGAGCGGATGCGCGAATGGTTCCAAGCGCTCTACCAAGTGTTGCTCGGCCAAGAGCAGGGCCCGCGTATGGGAAGCTTCATCGCGCTATACGGCTTGCAGCCGATGTTGGGGTTGATGGATAAAGCGCTTAAAGGGCAAAGCTTGGCGGCGTAACGCCATATTTGTTAAACATAAAAAAAGGGACGCAGAAAATTTTGCCTCCCTTTTTTTAGTAACCTAAAGTTAATTAGGCGAAAATCATCACAGGTGCGCTAGAAAAGCTAAAGTCTGTGCTATCAAGTTGGCTCAGAATATTGCCTGCAATCGTAAAGGCAAAAGTTGACTGATCACTCACCACATGTGTGTCCATACCATCAAAGACGGCGCGAACTTCACCCGCAACAGTGTTAGCATTGGAAGTGAAAGAGTTGAAGATGCTGATAGAAGTAAGGTTTATCAAATCTTCACCGTTTTTGAAATCAGTGATGATGTCCTCAGCGCCCACGTGGCTAGTGCTTGCGCTAGAGAATTGGAAGATATCGTTGCCATTGCCACCTGTCAGAGTGTCTGTACCTGCACCACCATTGAGGATGTCATTGCCAGAACCGCCGAGCAAAACGTCATCGCCAGCGCCACCAGCAAGACTATCCATTGCAATGCCACCATCGAGGGTGTCGTTGCCATTGTCGCCGAGGAGAATGTCAGAGTTCAGACCACCAATGAGGTAATCATCGCCATTACCACCGCTCATAGAATCGCAACCATTGCCACCATCAAGAACGTCGTTATCATCACCGCCATCAAGCGTATCGTCACCATCGCCACCTAAGAGGCTATCTGTACCGGCGCCACCAAAGATTGCATCGTCGTAAGTTCCGCCATCCAGAGTGTCATTGCCTTCACCACCTTCAAGCGTATCACGACCAGCACCGCCGATCAGCCAGTCATGACCACCAAGACCTTCAATGCGATCAGCGCCAGCGGCACCATTCAATAAATCATTTTCAAAAGTGCCTTCAATAAGATTTTCATTAGACATGATAATACTCCTTTTATTCGAGGCCAATAATTTGGCGTTCTGTAACGCTTGTGAAGGGTTCGCGGTAAAGAAGCTATGTAGCCCTCAGCCCTGCACGTAAGGAAGTAATCTGGTTTGCTATCACATGGTTCTGTTGTCAATTGACAGCATTTAGTTAATGATTTTGGGCATTAGTCATGTCCTCCCACGCTTTATGGAGGACGTGAGGGTGACGCAGATGCAGAAGCGATTAAAATTTCTGGAATGTTTTGCTGGGGTAGTCACCAATTCGCTGGATGAGATGTTGTTATATGCTCTGTGCGCGGTGTCTGGCTTCTCGGACGAATGAGAACTGGCCGCCTTTGAGGGGGAAGATCCTCTCAAATTTTTGCGTCGGTTTTTGCCTTTTACTCAGGGTGTCGCGAGCGCACGTACCTTTCGCGATGTGATTGTATTGCTGGATGCGATGATGTTTTAGTGTTGTTCTACGACAGGGATAGCGTCGATGCTGGGCGCGGTTTCTGGCGTGGGACGATCGATGGAAAGATCTTTTGTGTTTTACCGGCGACTTACGTGGTGAGTAGCTTTGCGCTCATACGCGGGACTCTGGTTATGGGCAAGAATAATGTTTGCGCATGGGCCAGCTTCATCGCGCTATACGGCTTGCAGCCGATGTTGGAATTGATGGAAAAAGCGCTAAAAGGCAAAAGTTTGGCAGCATAAAAAGCACAATAAAAAAAGGGAAGGCAGAAAATTCTGCCTCCCCTTTTTTGTATGCTATAGATTTAAGCGAAGATGAAATCGCCGTTATCCAAAGTAGCAGTCAGATCGCCTGTCAGTTCGATAGCAAACGCTGATTGATCGCTCACCACATGGGTGTTCACGCCATCAAAGAACGCACGCAATTCGCCTGCAACGGTGTTGCCGTTAGTAGTGAAAGAATTGAAGATGCTGATAGAGGTGAGGTTGATTATATCAACGCCATTGGTGAAATCAGTAATCAAATCGGCAGCAGCACCACTGCTTGTAGAAACGCTTGAGAATTGGAATACATCGCGGCCACCACCACCAGTGATTGTATCTTCGCCAGCGCCAGCATTAATGGTGTCATTATCGAATCCAGCCAACACTAAGTCGCCGCCAGAACCAGCATACAGAACGTCACGACCATTGCCGCCGTCCAGAGTGTCGGAACCAGTACCACCCCAGAGAGTGTCTTTGCCATTTCCGCCGATGAGAGAATCATCGCCTGCATCGCCATAAATAAGGTCGTTTGCTGCGCCGCCATCAAGAGTGTCGTTGCCAGCACCGCCAATGAGAGTATCGTGATCTGCACCACCAGTAATGAAATCATTGCCTTCACCACCGTCTAGCAGGTCGTCATTCTTGCCGCCATCGAGAGTGTCGTTACCTTCGCCACCTTCGACTGTATCACGGCCAACGCCACCGATTAACCAATCATTGCCACCCAAGCCTTGAATTAGGTCGTTGCTTGCGGTGCCATTGATAGTGTTATCACCTGCATCGCCAATAAATAATGCCATTTTAGATCTCCAATATAAATATTTACTTCTTAGAAACTTTAACTTCAACATATCGAAATTAGTTTGTGTGTGCTTCTAATGTGCATGTTAAAATATGTAAAGTTTTAAAAGGTGGTTATGCACACAAAAATACAGAATATTCATAGATAATTAACCTGTATAGACTATTAGGTGGCGGTTAATTAAAATTAACCACTGATGTGGTGGTTACGCAATCACACGGTTAATTTAGTCTTTTTAGCTGACAATATTCTTGTAATCGCGCATGGTGTCGCGCATGCAGGCTCTTTCTTCTATTTTTGATATTACCGATCAATTTGATGCTTTTCTTTGCGATCTATGGGGGGTGATTCACGATGGTGAATATTTGTACCCGAATGTTCTGGAGACTCTTGAGGCATTAAATGCAGCAGGCAAGCAAATCATGTTTCTCTCCAACGCCCCGCGCAGTGCAGATTCTGTGATTCAGAAGATGAAACAAATGGGAGTGAAGCGCGAATGGTATCTTGGTGCACTGACTTCAGGCGAAGCCGCTCGGCGTTACTTGATGGATATTCCCAAATATGCTGTGGAGGGAAATCAGTTTCTTAAAGGTAATTATTATTATCAGGGTTTTGAGAGTGATATTGCAATATTAGAGGGTTTGCCACAGCAGCGCGTTGCCACAATTAAAGATGCAGATTTTATGATTTGTAGCAATTTTGATCACTTCTTTCAGCCTTACGGAGAAATATCCTCAAAACTTGAAATGGCTGCAAAGCGTGATCTGCCAATGCTTTGTATTAATCCAGATATTGAGGTAGTAAAAATTGATGGTAGGCGCGTACTCTGTTCTGGTTGGCTGGCAGCACGTTATGAGGAGTTAGGCGGAAAAGTAGGCTATATCGGCAAGCCGCACTCGCTGGTATATGAGATGGCGATGCAAGATCTTGCAGGAATTGCCAAAGACCGTATCGCCATGATTGGTGATAACCTTCTTACCGACATTAAAGGCGGGAAAGCGGCGGGGATTGCTACGATTCTGGTTACGCAAGGCGTGATGCAAAACGAATCAGCGCAAGAGGCATGTAAAAAGGTAGGCTTTGCGCCAGATTATGTGCTGTCAGCGTTATAATCGCATTGCCAGTCATGCATAAATAAGTTTATGTTTGGTGTTCACCTTAAACGCGGTATTATTTCGATGGCGGCTAAAGACAATAAGATAGTAGATGCACACTCCCCTAACCCGATGTGGGGAGGCCGTTTCCATGGCGGCCCTGCGGCAGTAATGCAGGAGCTGAATGCTTCCATTGGTTTTGATCAAAAAATGTATAGGCAGGATA
The DNA here is from genome assembly GCA_044350115.1 of Rickettsiales bacterium. Lineage (GTDB taxonomy): Bacteria > Pseudomonadota > Alphaproteobacteria > Rickettsiales > JALZUV01 > JBILIE01. Next base: position 777 of record JBILIE010000143.1, on the reverse strand, counting down.
TTGAAGCCTCGATTGCTCATGCACAGATGCTTGGTGAGTGCAAAATTCTAACTGCAATAGAAGTGACAGAGATCGTGCAAGGGCTTGTCGAAATCCATGCAGAGATTGAAGCAGGGAAATTTGTGTTCCGTATGGATCTCGAAGATATCCATATGAATATCGAATCACGTTTGAAGGATAAAATTGGCGATGTTGCGGGCAAGCTCCACACAGCGCGCAGCCGTAACGACCAAGTGGCGACTGATTTCCGCCTTTATGTGCGTGATGTGAGCGATGCGCTGGATGCTGATTTGCGTGAGATGCAAGCCGCATTGCTGGTGCGCGCTGAAGAGCATATGGGCACGATCATGCCTGGTTTTACGCATATGCAAGCTGCGCAGCCCGTGACTTTCGGCCATCATTTGATGGCGTATGTGGAAATGTTTGGGCGTGATCGCTCGCGCTTGAACGACGCGCGTGCGCGGCTGAATGAATGTCCGCTGGGGGCAGCCGCATTGGCGGGAACGGGATATCCGATTGATCGTCATTATACCGCGAAAGCGCTTGGTTTTTCTGCGCCGATGACTAATTCGCTTGATGCCGTTTCGGATCGTGATTTCGCTTTAGAATTTCTGGGTGTGGCAAGTATCTCTGCCATCCATCTCTCACGCTTGGCAGAGGAGCTTGTATTGTGGAGCACAACGCAATTCGGCTTCATCACGATGTCGGATTCTTTTGCCACTGGCAGCTCGATTATGCCGCAAAAGAAAAACCCTGATGGCGCAGAATTGGTGCGCG
>JBILIE010000142.1:0-4731 GCA_044350115.1 Rickettsiales bacterium | reverse complement strand
AACCGCTGGCAGTATGCAAATGTTCTGCCAGAATTTTGGTGAAGGTTGCGGGCATATGCTGCGTCACAAAAATGGGTATATTAAAGCGTGTTGTTTTTAGCAGACGAAATAGCTGCATCAATGCTTGCGGGCCACCAGTGGACGATCCAACCGCCAAACACCGCACCTGTGCCGCTGGCTTGAAGGTAACGGCAGAAGCCGCCATTCCTGATACCGCAGGGCTTGCAGCAGCCGCATTAGCCATAGCAGGAGCAGCCATTATTTTAGGTGCAACCGACGCTGCTGTTACTTTTGGCCCCAGCGCAATCACTCTTGCCACCATATCACGAAAAAAATTATCAGTGACGGTGCGGTCTCCTTTACTGGTAGGCTTACCTACACAATCGGCTGCCCCTAGCCCTAATGCTTTCATTGAAATCTCTGCGCCGTGCTGAGTCAGGCTCGAAACCATAATTACTTTAGTGCTGGGACAGGCTTTGAGTATCAGCGGCAATGCGGTGATACCGTCCATCTCTGGCATTTCAATATCCATCAAAATCACATGGGGAGTCACACGCTGAAGCTCTTGCAGCGCGGCCTTCCCGTTCATTGCCGAAGCAACGACTTCAATTGAGGAATGCTGCTGCAACGCTTGGGTCATCATCCCGCGTATGACGGCAGAGTCATCCACCACCATGACTTTTACTTTTGAGGAATCCGTCATGCTAGCTGGCCTGACTGGGTAAAATGTCTAATTGTTCAAGCTTTGTTTGTAAAATTTCTGCATCAAACGGCTTCATGATAAATTCATTCGCCCCGCCCATAATCGCACTCTGAATAAAATCCATATCATTCATCGTCGTACACATCACAATCACAGGAGCATCGCCGCCCGTCATAGCGCGAATGGCAATCACCGCATCCAGCCCCATCATTTCGGGCATATTGTGATCCATCATAATCAAGCGTGGCATTTGCACCTGACAATATTCCACTGCCTTCACGCCATCTTCCGCTTCGGCCACCACATAACCCATCGGCTCCAGCATATTGCGGGTTACTTTGCGTACAATTTTTGAATCGTCGACTATTAAAGCCTGCATTATTTAATCCCTGTATTTTTTTATTAAATCAGCTTAACACTCAACCATTAATTTTTAGTATCGATGCTACGTCTAAAATGAGCAATAATTCGTCTTTTAACTGATAGACGCCGCGCACAAATTGCTGCCAGTGGACGGCCAGATTAGGCGGAGCCTTCTCAATATCTTTACTGGCGAGTGAAAGCACATCGCCTACTGAATCTACCCAAAGACTGAAAAGTTCGCCGTGATGTTCCACCACAATATTCATCGATGCCATTAAATCAGGATTCGGCAACAGTTTTAGCCGTTCACGCAAATTAATCACCGTAACAATCCGTCCGCGCAAATTGACTGCCCCCGTAATCTCAGGGGGCGCAAGCGGTATGGGCGTCATGCGTTGACGATTAATAACGTCTTGCACCATATGTACAGGGACACCAAAAAACTGGCCTTCACAACGAAAGGTAACAAACCCAGTTTCTTCAACAATACCTGCGGCTGAAGTGTGAAGTGAGTGATGGCTCGCAACAAGTTCTGTCGACATACATTTATGCTTTCACTAGTTGTTTGGTGACTTGACTGCGAATGGCAGTGATGAGCTGCGAACGATTCGTTTTTTCGATGTAATCCATGAATCCAGATTTTTTGGCTTGATCAATCAACTTTTCATTCACGGTTGAAGTAAATCCATAGACTGGAAGATGCTTCAGCAGCGGGTCTTTCTTAATAAGCGCCGTAAGTTCAAACCCGCTTATTCCAGGCATCTCAATATCGGTTACCACTAAATCCACCGCCTTATTTTGTTTGAGGAAATCAAGCGCAGCTTCGCCACTATCCACCGCAAATACTTCAAACCCCGCTTGCTCCATAAACGGAATCGTCATGTTACGAAAGAAAGGGCTGTCTTCTGCAAATAATATTTTGAGTGGGATCTTTTCTTTCGAGTCATTCCCTACCGTGCCAAATACTTCTGCCACATAATGGCTGACATCAACGATATCGGTGGTTTTTCCTGAAAGCACCATACTGCCCATCAGGCCAGGTTCTTTAGATTTCATTTTAAGCGCATAAGGCGCTTTAACAATATCCAGAATCTGCTCCACGATCATCCCCATAATGCGCCCGTCATATTGGAAAACCATCACTTCGCAGGTGGGTTGTTCAGGAATTTTCATACCGTTAAATGTTACCAGTCGCATCAATGTATCACGATATTGCACCACTGGATTTCCGCTAGAATATTCGATGGTCGAAGTTTCGATTTCTTCCAAACGCGCCACCAGCTCCAGCGGAATTGCTTTTGGATTTTGATTTCCCGCAGAGAATAACAGGAAGCTGACATAGTCTTCATCTGCCTGAGTCTGCGCCACCTCGTTATTGCTGCCTTTGGTTCCATCAGATTCACCCGTGCGGCGCGCTAAGCCACCTGGATCAAGGATCATAATCACTCCACCATCCCCTAAAATGGTAGTGCCAGAATAAATATCAATATCACGCAGTAATTCTGATTTGGGTTTAACCACGATCTCTTCCGTGTCAAAAATCTGATCCACAATCAAACCAAATTCCAGCGCCCCCACTTTGCAGACAATAATATACGAACTATCCATCGTATCGTGATGGCGTTTTTCTTCCAGCAACATAATTTCAGAAAGGCAAAGCAGTGGCAGTAATTTATCGCGCAGACGCAATACGGCAGAGCCGTTGATTTCTTCAATCTTATGCTGCGATTTTTTGGTGGCGCGCACTAATTCCAACACGTTGATTTGTGGAATGGCAAAACGCTGACCGCCCGTTTCCAACACCAACACCGATACAATCGCCAGCGTTAGCGGGATTTTGATATTGAAGGTAGAGCCTCTGCCATATTGTGAAATCAGCTCAATCGTACCACCGATTTTCTCGATATTGGTACGCACCACATCCATCCCCACACCGCGACCAGAAACGCTGGTAACGACTTCTGCGGTAGAAAAACCAGCTTTAAAAATAAACTGATTGATCTGATTGTCGCTCATCATGGCGAGTTCTTCTGCCGTCGCCAACCCATTGGTGATCGCTTTTTGCTTCACCCGCTCCACGTTAATGCCGCGACCATCATCGGTGATCTCTATGATGATATGGCCACCTTCGTGATACGCGCTGAGAGTCACCGTACCAATTTCCGACTTACCCGCTTCACGGCGATCTTCGGGGCGCTCAAGGCCATGGTCGCAAGAATTACGTACCATATGCGTGAGCGGATCTTTGATCATTTCCAGTAGCTGACGATCAAGTTCGGTTTCCGCACCCAACATTCGCAGTTCAATTTTCTTGTTCAGCTCCATCGAAAGATCGCGAATCATGCGCGGGAATTTTGCCCAGGCATTGCCAATCGGCTGCATCCGCGTTTTCATTACCTGTTCCTGCAACTCGCTGGTTATCAAGCTGAGGCGCTGAATAGGTAATGTAAATTGCTTGTCTTGTGCGCCGCGCAGCAACTGCAACAATTGGTTACGCGTGAGCACCAACTCGCCCACCATTTGCATGAGCGATTCCAGAACATCCAAGCTCACACGAATACTTTGATTGGCAATATCGCCACCGCCACCAGCATTGGCGGCAGCTGCAGGAGGGGATTTTTTATCGGCATCAATTGCTGCTTCCAGCCCTTTACTTACTGCTTTTTCCAGTGCTGCGGCGACATTTTCTTTCGTGCTCTCTTGCGGTTTTTCTGCTGCTTTTGGTGCCTCTCCCATATCCACCATACTCGGCGTGGCATCAAAAAGTGCCTGCAATGCAGGATCATCTCCAAAGAAACTCTCTGGCATACCTTTGGCCAGTTCTTTGGCTAATTTCGCTGCATCTTCTGGCAGTGCGTCGCCCTTATGATCTTCTTCTGCTGACTTTGGCGCAGCTGCGGCGGCAGCGGCTGATTCATCCGTCAAATCACCTGCCACAAAGGCGTTGAGTCGCCCAATTAATTCGGCATCACTGCCTTCTGGCTCTGCCCCTGCGCTCGCCAAATGTGCGAGCAAATCTTTAATCCGATCCAGCGATTCTAAAATAAGTGAAATCGCCAGCGGGGTGACCTCCATCGTCTTATCACGAATTTTGCCGAGAATATTCTCGGCAGCATGTGCTACATGCTCTAAACGCGGCAGCCCCAAAAACCCGCACGTACCCTTAATCGTATGCACTAAGCGAAAAATATTCCCCAGAATTTTTTCATCCTTGGGGTTTTGCTCTAAATGCACCAACTCCGAATCGAGCAGTGCAATGCTCTCCGAAGTTTCTTCAATAAATTCGCTAATTAAATCATCCATTGCCATTACCTACTTAGTTGACTAGCGCTTCTTGCTGCTGTGTTGCTTTAATTTCAAAATTCTCTGTGCCTTGCTCTATCTGCAATGTCACATTGGCCTCTTTGGCGATCATCCCTGAAAAATATGCTTGCACGGTGGCGGCTTCCAGCTCATCCACTTTCACTGTTTTACGCAACGCTTTTTCTACTTTTTCATCCCATTTAATGGTCATGCCGTTTGCGGCGATACTCACCACCGCATTTTCACTCTCATCCTTAGTGAGCCGAATCGAAACCACTCCCCCGCGAATCAATGTGCCTGCGGCCATAATCACTAAATTGTAAATCAGTCGCGCCATGTTGCGGGTGATAGGAACATTGGCG
>JBILIE010000011.1:0-14978 GCA_044350115.1 Rickettsiales bacterium | reverse complement strand
CCCTGTGCAGAAGCGGTTGATGGCGAGGAAGCAAAATCAGGCAAGATTTATATTGCACCGGGTGATTATCATATGATTCCGCGTGCAGAAGGGGTGGCGGTAAAAATATCGCTTAACCAGAATCCGCCTGTGAATTTCTGTCGCCCAGCAGTAGATCCAATGTTTGAAGCTTTGGCGGGAATTTACGGCAAACATTTGCTCGGCGTAGTTTTGACGGGTATGGGGCAAGACGGTGCCGTAGGCGCGAAAGTAATCAACGATAAAGGCGGCAACGTGATTGCTCAGGACGAAGCCACCAGCGTTGTTTGGGGGATGCCAGGTGCGGTCACCAAAACAGGGCAGGCGAAGATTGTGTTGCCTTTAGATGAGATTGCGGTGGCAATCACAAGGGCGCTCTCATGAAGCCGCAAGATTTTGAATATCTCCGCGATATTTTATACAAACGCTCTGGTCTTGCGCTGACAGAGGATAAAATTTATCTGCTGGAATCACGTTTAATGCCATTGGCAAAACCCAAAGGGCTGAATACGCTTGATGAGTTGGTAGGCTATTTGCGTAGCCATTTAGACGAAGCATTTTTGCGCGAATTGACGGATGCGATGACGACGAATGAGTCGATGTTCTTCCGCGACAATAAACCCTTTGAGCAGTTTAAAAAGATTGTATTGCCCAAGGTGATGGAAGCCAAAGCGATGACCAAAACCATCCGTATCTGGAGCGCCGCTTGTTCTAATGGTCAGGAGCCGTATTCGCTGGCGATGCTGATGAAAGAAGAGGGCGCGAAGCTGGCGGGATGGAATATTGAAATTATGGCGACTGATTTGTGCTCAAAAGTAGTGCAGAAAGCCAAAGAAGGTGTTTACAGCCAGTTTGAAGTGCAGCGCGGTTTGCCAATTGCAATGCTGATGAAGTACTTCGTACAGCAACCTGGAAATCAGTGGCAACTCAAACCTGAAATTCGCAGTATGGTGAAATTTCAGGAGAAAAATTTGCTCGATAACATTGCCTTGATGGGTATGTTTGACATAATCATGTGCCGAAATGTATTGATTTATTTTGATGATAAAGCCAAAGGCGCGGTGCTGGATCAAATGACAAAGATGTTGCCTAGGCACGGATTTTTATATCTGGGAAGTACCGAAACCACCATCGGCGTGACCACCAAATATCAAGACGTGCCAAACGAACGCGGGCTATATCAATTGGCATAACCTTACGGCTTTGTCATTTTTCGGCCATTGAAAGGTAAGGGGGGCATCCTTATATAAAGAGTGCTCCGATTATTTTACCTTACAAGGAAACCTATTATGCCAACACTTTTTGATCCCCTTACGCTGGGTGACATCACCCTGAAAAACCGTGTGATTATGGCGCCGTTAACGCGTATGCGTGCGCTGGAAGGCAATGTGCCTTACGAACTGAATGCAGAATATTACGCGCAGCGCGCATCAGCAGGGCTGATTATTTCAGAAGCCTCGCAAATTTCACAGCAAGGGCAGGGTTATCCCGCCACTCCGGGGATTCATTCGCCTGAGCAGGTGGAGGGGTGGAAAAAAGTAACGCAAGCGGTGCATGCAAAAGACGGAAAAATCTTTTTACAGCTTTGGCATGTAGGGCGGGTGTCGCATACGTCTTTTCAGCCAGACGGCGGTTTGCCCGTTGCACCTTCGGCCATCCAGCCTAAAAATAGTGGCACCTATTCGGCGGAGTGGAAGCCCGTGGCGCTGGGTACTCCGCGTGCGCTGGAGACTTCAGAAATTGCAGGCATTGTGGCAGATTATAAAGCCGCCGCAGAAAATGCCAAAGCCGCAGGTTTTGACGGGGTAGAAGTGCATGGCGCCAACGGCTATTTGCTCGATCAGTTCTTGCAGGACGGCAGTAATCATCGCACTGATCAATACGGCGGTTCGATTGAGAACCGTGCGCGTTTGTTGTTGGAAGTGGTGGATGCCGTGATTGGTGTATGGGGCAAGGGTCGCGTGGGCGTGCGCCTTTCGCCTTATGGCACGTTTGGTGATATGGAAGATAGCAATCCTATTGCCCTGTTTACTTATGTATTGGAGCAACTAAGCGCTCGTGGAATTGCCTATGCACATTTGATTGAGCCACGTGCGACCAGTGCCGGTGGCAGTGACGATGTTATGCAAGATGCTCCCAGCACTTCAAAATTGTTCCGCAAATCATTTAACGGTGTATTCTTCTCGGCGGGGGGATATACGCGGGAAAATGCAATGGAAGCGGTAGCCAGCGGTGCGGTGGATGCGGTGGTGTTTGGCCGCACTTATATTGCGAACCCTGATTTAGTGGAGCGTTTGGCCAAGAATTTGCCGCTTAATCGCTATGATCGGAGTAGTTTTTATGGAGGCGCAGAAAAGGGATATACCGATTATCCCGAGGCAACGGCGCAAGCGGCTTGAGTGGAAGACAAAAGAAAACCCCGCTTAAAAGCGGGGTTTTCTTTATTTATTGGGCGGTGAAACATTAAGCAGTTTCTGCTACGTCACCTGTAAAAGCAGCTTCGCCGATGATGGCATCTGGCTCTTTCAATACATAGCCGCGACCCCAGACGGTTTCGATGTAGTTATCGCCACCCGAAGCCACTTGCAGTTTTTTGCGGAGTTTGCAGACGAATACGTCGATAATTTTCAGTTCAGGCTCGTCAATGCCGCCGTAAAGGTGGTTGAGGAACATTTCTTTGGTCAAAGTAGAACCTTTGCGTAAGCTCAGCAATTCTAGGATACCATATTCTTTGCTCGTGAGATGCAAGGGCTTAGCGTCCACCTCAACAGTGCGGCTATCAAGATTCACCGCCAGTTTGCCTGTGCGGATGATAGACTCAGAATGGCCTTTCGAACGGCGTACAATCGCCTGAATACGCGCAATCAGCTCACCTTTGTTGAAAGGTTTGGTGAGGTAATCGTCTGCGCCATAACCCAGACCCTTAATTTTCTGATCAGGGCCAGAAAGGCCAGAGAGAATGAGAATAGGAGTAGCGATTTTTGCAGCGCGGAAGCGGCGGAGCACTTCATATCCATCAATATCTGGTAACATCAAGTCCAGAATAATAATGTCGTAATCGTAAATTTTACCAATTTCGAGGCCTTCTTCGCCCAGTTCGGTGGTATCACAAATAATACCTTCAGAGGCAAGTGAAAGCTCAATCGCTTTAGCGGTTGAGGCGTCATCTTCGACTAACAATACGCGCATTTATTTACACTCCCAGTGTGATGTTTATTTTTTATTCAAGTACAGTAACGAAAAGTTAAAATACCTGTCGTTCATAAAGGTTAATATACTCCTAAATGAAATTATTAACAATCCCAAAAATTAACTTTTATATTATCTCAAATTTTATCTATCCCCTGTGGCATGGAAAACACTGGCGCAAAGGAGGATAAATCGGGTAAATTAAGGGCTATGATTGACTCCATTCTCGCAGAAATTGACCGCATTCCCACCACCGAATTTTATGGCCGTGTCACAGCGGTAAAAGGGTTATTGTTAGAATGTAATGGGATAGCCCCCATGGTTGCCGTTGGCGATCGCTGTGAAGTGACACAGGCCAGCAAAAAAGCCGTACTTTGCGAAGTAGTGGGGTTTGATAATGACAAAGCACTTCTCATGCCCTTTGCCACGCCAGAAGGCATTGGCCTTGGTGCGCAAGTGAAGGTTCTGGGCTCTGCCTCGGTGGTGTATCCCGATGAACGCTGGCTTGGGCGGATTATTAACCCCATGGGCGAACCGCTGGATGATAAAGGCCCGTTGCCACAAGGTCGCATGGCCTATCCGTTGCTTGCACAACCACCGCAAGCAAGCAAACGTCAGCGCGTAAAAGGTAAAATTGATCTAGGGATTCGGGCGCTTAATAGCTTTCTCACCTGCTGCCGCGGGCAGCGTTTGGGGATTTTTGCGGGTTCGGGCGTGGGGAAATCGATTATGATGTCGATGCTCGCCAAATTTTCGAGTGCGGATGTGAATGTGATTGGCCTTATCGGCGAACGTGGCCGAGAAGTGCAGGAATTTATTGAAGATGATTTGGGCGAAGAGGGGATCAAGCGTTCGGTGGTGATTGTTTCTACCTCCAGCGATTCTGCCCTGATGCGCCGCCAAGCCGCCTATATGACCATGGCCGTGGCAGAATATTTCCGCGATCAAGGGCAGGAGGTACTGTGCATGATGGATTCTGTTACCCGTTTTGCCATGGCACAGCGCGAGATTGGTCTTTCTGCGGGCGAGCCGCCCACCACCAAGGGGTATACGCCAACGGTATTCGCCCAGCTCCCCAGTTTGCTAGAACGCTCTGGCCCCGGAATGGACGGACAAGGGGCAATCACGGCACTGTTTTCTGTATTGGTAGAAGGTGACGATACGAATGAGCCGATTGCCGATGCCGTGCGCGGGATTTTGGATGGGCATATCGTCCTCGACCGCAAAATAGCCCAGCGCAACCGTTTTCCTGCTATTAATATACTCAAAAGCGTGTCGCGCTCTATGCCTGATTGTAACTCGCCCGAAGAAAACGAATTGGTCAACACCGCCCGCAAACTCATGACGACTTACGACGATATGGCCGAGATGATCCGCCTTGGTGCCTACCGCAAAGGCGCGGATAAAGACGTGGATCAGGCAATTCATTTCTACCCATTGCTGGAAGATTTCCTGCGGCAGCAAATGGAAGAACAATCGACATTAGAAGAAGGCTACAGCCAGCTCGCGCATATCCTGAAAACGGGCACACCCCCCAATAAGGGATAGGCTAAATGAAAGGCCTCTCCACCCTCATCAAAATGCGACAGCGGGAGTTGGATGAGTTGCGGCGCAATCTGGTGGAGCAGGAGAAAGTGCTGGAAGCCTTGATGGCAGAGGATAAACGCCTCGCCGAAGAGTTAGAGCGCGAGCGTGAAATGGCGGCGCAAAACCCTGAAATGTCGGCTTTTTACGGCAATTTTGCGAAGGGGGTGGAAGAAAAACAAGAAGATATTCGCCTGAAAGCGCGGGAAGTAAACCAGCTTATCCGCAAAACGCGGGATAAAATTACTGAGGCCTATGGCGAGTTAAAAAAGCTGGAAATTACCAGCGAGCGCCTTGCGGCAGAAGCCAAAGCGGAGGCAGACAAGCAGGAGCAACAGATGATGGACGAAATGGGAGTCCAGCAATTTGCCCGCAAAAGAGCAAAAAAAGACGAGAAGTAATCAATCCGTCATCAAACTGTAACCAAAAAATGTTTAACTGTAACAGGGATTATTTTTATAATGGTTTGAATAGTGAACATACGCATTAAACAGATACTGGCGATAGGGGTGTTGTTGCTCAACACCTCGTGTCACTGCTGGTTTTTTTGTTACGATGATACCGCACTTCAGCGCGGATATGTTGATACTCGCGATGATTGCCAGAATGAGGCAGAGCGTAAAGTGGGTCTTTTATCACGCGTCACCCAATCAAGTAAAAAACGCAATGCAACACTTCTGGCCTTGTTTGCGGAGTGTATGCACAAAGAAAACTGGGGCGTTACCTCGCCTAAACAAAAAATAAAACCAAAAGATACAGCGAAGAAAGAGGAGCCTGCTTTTCCGGGGATTCCCCCTGCGACCCCTGCCATCAGGCAAGACGAAGAGGAGGTTAAGCGTCAGCAAGCTTACCAGAAGCAACAACAGGAGCAGCAGCGATCTGTAGTTGAGCAAGAACAACGTCGTCGTCAGCAACAAGCGCAGCAGCAGGAGCAACAGCGGCAGAATTATGATCGTCAGCAGCAGCAACAGATTACGGAACAGCGTCGTTATTATGAGCAGCAACAGCAAAAGCAGTTGCAGGAGCAACGCCAATATTACGAGCAACAATCGCAACGTCAGCAACAACAGATGATGCAAGAGCGTCAGCGGCAAATGCAACAACAACAAGCTCAGCAACCGCAACAGCCACAAGTGATTCAGCGTGAGATTATTCGCGAGGTGCCTGCGCAACAACAAGCTATGCCGCCACAACAACCTACGCCGCAGCAGCAAGAGTTTCAACGTCAGCAACAGCAAATCCAGCAGCAACAATTGCAGCAGCAGCGGCTATTAAATCAGCAAATGCAAAGACCGCAACCCGCCCCGCAGGTGATTGAGCGTAATACGCAAAAGACGATTATTCGCGAAGTGCCACGCCAAGGCCAGCCAGTGCCACCACAACAGCCGCAACCAAAAGTGCAGAATCCACAAGGCCTACCGCCATATCCGGTGGTTCCGATGCAGCCGTCGCGGGGGTATCACTTTCCCCCTAAAGAAGGGGAGCCGTCGATTAATGCACCGGGGATTTTCCCTGCACCACCGCAGTCGCCCAGTGCTTATGGCGCAGGTCAGCGATAGTTAATCCATCACCAGATTATCGCGGTGGATGAGTTCGGCAGGCGCATTTTCGGGTAGTTCAGCACTGCGTTTGCCGAGTAAAAGCAGTGCTTCGCGGCTATCATAGTTGCTGAGGCCTTTGGCGAGCAATTGGTTGTCTGGGGTGACAATCGCCAGCAGATCACCTTTGGAAAATTCGCCGCGCAATTTGACTGCACCTGCAAAAAGTAGGCTTTTGCCTTGTTTGAGAGCAGCCACCGCACCTGCATCGATCGTTACCGTTCCAGCGGGTTGAATCGCACCAGAGATCCATTGTTTGCGTGCCGAAAGCGGAGTGAGGCGGCTTTGGAAGATTGTATGTTTTTCGCCATCGAGGAGGCGTTGCAGGGGATGCAATTTTTTGCCATTGCAGAGATAGGTATTACAGCCAGATTTAGTCGCGATTTTGGCGGCTTCGACTTTGGTGATCATGCCGCCAGATCCTACACCATTTGTTTCGGCGCCTCCTGCCATTGCTTCAATTTCAGGAGTGATTTCGGTGATTTCGGGCAGATGTTGTGCGGCAGGATTTGCATTAGGGTTGGCGGTGTATAGCCCATCCACATCCGATAATAATACCAACGCATCCGCCCCCGCCATTTGCGCGATGCGTGCGGCAAGGCGATCATTGTCACCATAGCGAATCTCGGCGGTTGCCACCGTATCATTCTCGTTGATGATAGGGATGACTCCCGCTTCCAGCAATGCCAGCAAGGTGTTGCGTGCATTGAGATAAGAACGACGAATTTCCGTATCATTCTGCGTAAGCAATAATTGTGCTGTATTGAGGCCATATGCTGCCCCTGCTTTTTGCCATGCCGCCATCAATAAAGGCTGCCCACAGGCCGCCGCTGCTTGTTTTTCGTTGAGGCTAAGTTTGCGATTATCGTGGGTGATGTGTTTGCGCCCCAGTGCGACTGCGCCAGAAGAAACCAAAATTACTTTAGTGCCGCGAGCGCGCATCACCGCAATATCTGCTGCCAGCGAGCGCATCCAACGCCCACGCGGTTTGCGTGCCGAATCCACCAAGAGTGAGGAGCCAATTTTGATGATGAGTAGAGAGGGGTTAGCGAGCATCAATGTTTCAAATCGCGGTAAAAATTTTCGTGCGGTCCTACCGAGATAAAGCGTAATTCATTTGCAATTTCCAGATAGCGGTAGGCAATCAATGTCACTTGATGATTCATTCTAAATTTATGCACTCGCAATCCTTGGAGGTCTCCTCTTTTGTGAGACCCCAGAAGTGGATTGGAAATGACTTCTGCCATCGCACGGTCTACAAAATCCTGCTCACTCGCATGCAACTTCTTATATTGCTTTTCAAAGTAGGCTGTTTTGAAGATTTGTATCATGCGGGTTTGTAGGGGATAAGTTTGCCGTTAGCCTCATCTTCTAGCCCTAGCAATATATCCTGAATAAATTCGTAAGGTAAATCAGGATTATCTTCAGCAATGCGACCAATTCGTGACCAATGCTCGATTTGTTTTGGTACAGAGCGGCTATAAACTGCGGCGTAGCGTTTTGCTTCATTCACTAATTCGTCAGGTAGTTTTACAGGAGTGCTCATTTTTTACCTCTTTGATATAGTATATACCAAAGGGTGGCATTTTGCAACCTTCACTCTATTTCTTGCCCACGAATCGCTTTCAGCATCTCAATGAGCACCGTCTGCACTCCCTCTCTTGTCGCTGCAGAAATCACATACGGCGTTTTGCCGCTGGCTTTCTTGAGGAGTTTGGATTTCTCTTTAATCTCCTCAGCGGTCATCGCGTCGCATTTATTCAAAGCGAGGATTTCTGATTTATTCGCGAGTTCTAAATCATAGGCTTCCACCTCTGCACGCACGGTTTGATAGGCGGTTACGACGTCTTCTTGTGTGCCGTCCACAAGGTGCAGCAGGGTATTGCAGCGTTCCACATGGCCGAGAAATTTGAGGCCAAGGCCGATGCCTTCGCTTGCGCCTTCGATGAGTCCCGGAATATCTGCTAGCACAAATTCCACATCGCCCACGCTCACTACGCCCAGTTGGGGTTTGAGGGTGGTGAAGGGATAATCTGCAATTTTCGGGCGCGCTTTGGAAACGGCGGCGAGGAAGGTGGATTTTCCTGCATTAGGTAGCCCTAACAAACCTGCGTCAGAAATGAGTTTGAGGCGTAACCACACCCACATTTCTTCGCCAGGTTCAGCGGGAGTGGACATGCGTGGGGCCTGGTTGATGGAGCTTTTAAAGGTCGCATTGCCTCGTCCGCCGCCGCCGCCACGCGCAATCACAAATTCTTCTCCGGGTACGGTGAGGTCGGCAATCAGCATATTGCGTTCTTCGTCAAAAATCTGTGTGCCGGGCGGAACCTTAAGATACATCGGATCGCCTTGTTTGCCGTGGCATTGGCTGCCTCGGCCATGCACGCCGCGCTGGGCTTTAAAATGCTGCTGATAGCGATAATCGATCAGCGTGTTGAGATCATTCGCGCAGACGATGATCACATCGCCACCTTTACCGCCATTGCCGCCGTCAGGGCCGCCATCGGGGATAAATTTTTCGCGGCGGAAACTAATGCAGCCATTGCCGCCATTGCCCGCTTTAATATAGATTTTTGCTTCGTCGAGGAATTTCATAAGGTAGTCTCTAGTCTCCAGTCGTTAGTCTCTAGCAGAAAAACGGGCGACTGGCGACTGAAGACTACGCATGGTATTCATCCAGCTTCAATTCACCCTCGGTTTTGTCGATGATGAGAGTGATCGCTGCATCGCCGGTGATATTGACGGTGGTGCGGAACATGTCGAGGATGCGGTCGATGCCGAGAATCACCCCGATGCCCTCCATCGGGATGCCCACGGAAGTCAGCACCATTCCCATAAAAATAATCGATCCGCTGGGGATACCCGCTGCGCCGATGGAGCCGAGCGTGCAGGTAATCATCAGCATCAGATATTCATGTGCGCCAATCTCAATACCATACATTTGAGCAAAGAACATGGCGCAGAGGCCGAGATAGATGGCGGTGCCGTCCATATTAATGCTCGCGCCGAGCGGCATCATAAAGTTGCTAGAGCTTTGCGACACGCCCATTTTATCCTGCAACTCGCGCATGGCAGTGGTGAGCGTGGCTTTGCTGCTGCTGGTGGAGAAAGCCATGATCTGTGTAGGGATCATTTTACGGTAGAAGGGAAGGGGCGAGATTTTGGCAAAAACCGCAATCAATACGCCAAATAACACCATCTGCACTAAGCATGCACTCACGACCAGCACGACCATTTCCAGCAGGCTGTAGATCATCTCCATCCCCGTGGTCGCCACCATATTAGCCATAAAACCAAAGACGGCGAGGGGAGCAAGGCGCACAATCCATTCAATCATCTTAAAGAAAATATGCGCGAGTTCCTGATTGATTTCTTTCACACGCTGACTGCTACCAGAGATATTATTCATCACAATCCCGGTAAATACGGCAAAAATCACGATTTGGATATAATGGCTGTCGGCCATGGATTTAATAATATTTTCAGGAATCAACCCCATGAAGAAATCGCCAATGGCAGGTGGTGGAACAGCTGCAACGGTGCTAGCTATTTGGGGAGCTTGCACGCCGATACCTGGTTCAAACACCGTGCCAAGCAACAATCCCATCGCTACCGCCATTAAGGCTGTGAGCAGATAAGCCAGAGTGCCTTTAATGGCCATTTTCTTGAAGTGATGCGCGCTGCTCAGCGATGTGATCCCCGCAATGAGTGCGAAAAAGATCATCGGCGGTACCACCATTTTGATGAGCTTGATGAAGACAGTGCCAAGCACCTGCAATTGCGGCACCCAGTCGAAACCGCTAAATCCCAGAGCGACCCCCGCAGCAATTCCAATCAACACTTGCTGCCACATGCTGAGGCCAAAAAATTTCCATTCGGGGCTAGAAGCTGCCATTTTTATTCGTCCCTGTAATAAATATTTAACAAATCGTTGCTATAGTGAGGCTTATAACAATTTGTCATTAAATCACAACCTTCTTTGAATGGAGCCAACAATGAGCGATATCCCCCCCCCCGCAAACTGAGTGCGCTGGAAGAGGCGGCGGTTGAGCGACGCATTGACGAATTGGAGTCGCGGCATATTGCATCATTGATCAATGGAGTGAGTGAGGGGCTAGGGTATATCTCGTTTATTGAACGGCCATACTTAAAGCCAATTATTTCCCCAGAAGTGAGGAGGTTGCTAGATTCAATCCCTGTGTCCCCAGAGATAGAGAAAATGACGAATAATTTTCCGTGGAATGCAGAAAAGTCACAACAGTACCGCGCTGGCATGCGCGAGTATATTGCGACCAATAATGAAAACGGTTTACAGAACATGACGGCATCTTTTGCGGCAGGTGTCATCAAAGAAGGCATCGACCTCTCTACCGTCTCCGTGTTCAAACAAAGCAGCGGCGAATATCGTCTTAGTGTTGACCCCGAAAAAGACCCCAACGGCACAGCGAAGCTGGAGAATGTGCAGCTCTGGCTGGAGGCACAACAGTTACAAGAAACGGGTGCTAAAACCAGCATTAAGCCGCAAGATAACCATATCACTATCAAAAATCCAGGTCATGTGATTAGCCATGAATTGAAAGTGGCGTATGATAAACAGTTGGATGGCTTGCGTCAGCAAATGGCGGGTGCGATGGAATCGGCAACGCAACCCTCTCAATCGGGTGTGAAGGTGGCTTCGAAACCAAGAGGATTTGAGCGCTAACCTTTATCTATGTTCACCATCCTCATCGTCATCATGAGGATCGGTATGTTTCATCATTTTCTCTTTCACCAGCCATGCGGCGAGCGAAATCAGAATTACGGCGCCCACAATCCATGGGAGGCTGCTCATGCTCATTCCGTTGGATTCGGCTTTGAGTTCGGCGAGGTAAGAGACGTGCAAAAGCAGCCAAATCCAGATCAACCCACCAATGGCGGTGAAGGTGATGAAGGGCTTGAATGGCATCAGCGCGATACCCGCAGCAAAGGCGATATAGTGTTTAATACCCGGAAGTAGGCGCCCAATGAAGATGGCTAAGCCGCCATATTTGGCAAAAAAGCGCTCAGTTTTTTTGAGTGCGCTGGGTTTAAGAAAAATATATTTTCCATAGCGAGTGATGAGTGTGCGCCCGAATTTCACGCCGAACCAGTAGTTGATAAACGAGCCGGCGAGTACGCCAAGAGTGGCGCTCATCAATACGCCCCAATACCACAATTTACCTTGCGCCACGAGCATCCCTGCGGGGATCATCGTCACTTCCGACGGGATAGGAACAAAGGTGCTCTCAATAAGCGTGGCGAAGAAAAGGCCAATATAACCAAGCTTTTCAACAAGATCGAGTAAGAAGTGCTCCATATTCCCCAAGGCATTTTTTGTCTATTGATGCCGAAATCATAGTGCATAAAATGCAGAAAGCTAGTAGTTACAGGCCATGTCTACGCCAAATATGCATCGCCAAAGAGTTCGTACAGAAATCCAGCGGCTTCCTGATGGGTATGCGCTGAAAAATAGGCGCAGGCTCGCTAATTTCAGCGATAACGATTATTTGGGGCTGTCGTTTGATACGCGTTTGCGCGGGGCGGCAGAGGCGGCGCTGCATGAATATGGTGCTGGCGCTGGTGCGTCGCGGTTGGTGACGGGGAATCATCCGCTATATGCTCAGCTGGAACGTGAGTTAGCAGAATATAAGCATACGGAAGATGCTTTGGTGTTCGGCAGTGGATTTTTAGCTAATCTGGGCGTGGTGAATGGTTTAATTCCTAAAGAAGATATAATATTGGCTGATCGGCTGATTCATGCCTCGTTAGTGGATGCGATGCAGCTTTCGGGAGTACAGTTTCAGCGTTATCGGCATAATGATATAGCGCATCTGCGGCAGTTATTGCAGAAGGCCAAAAAGCGCTGCTGGATTATCACCGAGAGTGTGTTCAGCATGGATGGTGATCTTGCGCCGCTGTTGGAAATTTCGGCACTCGCAGCAGAATTTGAGGCGATGCTGATCGTGGATGACGCGCATGGAATGGGGGTGATAAATAATGACTTATTGCTGATAAACCGAGCAAGTGCGAGGCGCGAAGCGGCAGGGGAAGCGAAGCGTGGGGGGGTAAGCCCCTCATCAAATATAATATGGGTCGGTACATTCTCTAAAGCGGCGGGTAGCTATGGCGGTTATGTCTGTGCAAGCAAAACACTTATTGAGCAGATGGTCAATAAAGCGCGATCACTGATTTATACGACGGGCTTACCGCCTTCCGTGGTGGCAGCAAATATCGCGGCACTGAAGATTATAAAGGAAGATACGGCGCTGACCGCTTTGCCGTTGCAAAATGCGCGTTATTTTGATGCAAGCGCGCAATCGGCGATTGTCCCCGTGATTATTGGTGACGATGAAGCCACGCTCGCCGCCGCGCAGCAATTGGAAGAGGCAGGGTTTTTGGTTTCCTCCATCCGCCCGCCAACCGTGCCAGAGGGAACCAGCCGCTTGCGGATCACCTTTTCGTCAGTGCATAAACGCGCAGAGATTGATAGACTCAGGCAAACAATTAATGAGATCATGCAATGAAAATACTAAGCCTTAGCGGTTGGCTGCAGCCGACAGATACGATGCAGGAAGCCTTCCCACAAGCGCAGCCTGTTTGTTATGATACTTTGCCGAATATACAGGCAGTGGCGGAAGCATTGGCAGTGGAAAAACCTGATGCTGTGATAGGCTGGTCGCTAGGTGGCGTGTTGGCGTTGCAAGCGTTGCAACATGCAGAATGTCGCCCAAAGAAAATCATTATACTCGGTTCGCCTTTTCAATTCATGGCCTCGGCAGAAGTGCCCGAAGGTGCGAAGTTAGAAGATTATGAATCCATCCGCAGTGGCTATGAACAAGATCCAATGCGGCTGGCAAGACGACTACAAGGCGCGGTGAATGCAGGGATGACGGAGGATTCGCTGCTTTGTCCGCTCGCGCCGAATGCGGAAGATAAGGCAGCGTGGATGCCGTGGCTAATGCATTTAAAAGAGTCGAGTTTTGGATCACTAACCGAGCAAGGCGAGGTGCGTAGCGGGGGGGAGCGAAGCGTTGGTGGATTGCCCCCAGTGGAATTATTAGTCATTCATGGTGGGTTGGATATGGTGGTGTCTCCTGCACAGGCAAAATATTGGAATCGCATTTTTCCTAAAGTGCAGGTGATGATTTTACCGCAAGCCTCTCATGCGCCGCATATACAAGCAAAAGAATTAGTACAACATGCTGTGACGGAATTTTTGAATGCATAAGCAGCGAGTTGCAAAGGATTTTTCAGCTTCCGCTAAAGTATATGACAGCCATGCGTTTTTGCAGCAGCGCATATTGCGCGAGCTTACGGGCGAGGCAGTAGCAGGAATAATTCTCGATGCAGGGACAGGCACAGGAATGCTGGCGGATCTCTGGCCAAAAGCAACGATCATCGGCCTCGATATTGCCGATGGAATGTGCCGTGCCGCACGCAATAAGATACCGCAAGTGATGGTGGCGGATATGGAATCATTGCCGCTGGCAGATGCGGTGGTGGATGGGGTGATTTCATCGCTTGCAGTGCAATGGCTGCCGCAGCCAGAAAAATTTTATGCTGAAGCATGGCGAGTGTGTAAATCAGGTGGATGGTTGCGTATCGCAACGCTTTCCCCGAAGACATTACACGAATTGCGCGCCGCTTATATTGCTGCAGATTTGACACCGCCAGTGCTGGATTTTACTGCGGGGGCAACCATACGAACAGAAGCGCAAGCGGCAGGCTGGAAGATAGAAAAGATGAGCGAGAAAGTGATCTACACATCGCATAAGTCGGTGCGCGAATTGTTGCACTATCTCAAAAATCTGGGGGCGCGGCATAAGCAGGGAAGAGGGCTCAAAACACCCGCTGATTTGCGGAAGTTGGAAGCTGTCTATGCGAGTGCGGATAATAAAATAAACGCCACTTGGCAAATTGTTATGCTGGAGGCGCGCAAACCATGACCAAGCGTTTTTTTGTTACTGCAACGGGAACGAATCAGGGAAAAACATTGGTCACTACGGCGCTTTGTTGGCAGTTGCGTCAGCAAGGAAAAACCGTATCCGCACTCAAGCCCGTCATCAGCGGTGGAGTTGATGATTCTACTCGTATTCTACAAAGTTTGGGCTTGCCAGCCACATCAGAAAATATCCATGCGCTTTCGCCGTGGCAGTTTACTGCGGCGCTCTCGCCAGATGAAGCCGCACGACAAGAGAGTAAAAGTATCGATCTGGATGAGGTAGTGGAATTCTGCCTGAATCCCGAATCCCGAATACTGAATCCTGATATGATGCTTATCGAAGGCGCGGGTGGATTAATGTCGCCGTTGAGCGAAGCGGCACTCAACATCGATCTCATCATGGCGGTGGACGCGCCGGTGATTCTGGTTTCGGCAAGTTATCTCGGCTGTGTGAGCCATATTCTTTCGGCGCTTTCGGTATTGCGCGATCATGCAATAACTGTTGCGGGATTAGTGCTTTCGGAAGTAGATCCCACAGCGCAAAGTGCGGAAATTACTTTAAGATCCCTCAAGCCGCATTTGCCACCTGCGCTTCTGCTCATCGTGGTGAATCATCTGGAGTCTGACGA
>JBILIE010000141.1:0-4749 GCA_044350115.1 Rickettsiales bacterium | reverse complement strand
CTTTCACAGGCTTGTTGGATGACGAGCGGGAGCGTATTAATCGCGAAAAATCACGCGAGAAGTATCTGGAATATTTGCAAATGCGCCCAGATGATCTTGATGTGCGTTTGAAAGTGGGGCGTCTGCTGATTCGCGGTGAGCAATTCGATCAGGCCGTGGATTGGTTTAAACACGCGCTTGATGAAGGCTATGCTACTGACGCTATTAAAATTTGGTATATGGAATGTTTGTTTAAAACAGGGCGCTTTGATGAATTGCGTACTGCCGCTTCAACTCTCCGTGTTGATTTAACTAACTACAAAGATATGCAGCCGGAAATGGTGGAGAGTCTTCACCTCTGGGCTCAGGCCGGCGCTAACCAAACTCTGGAGAGAGCATAATGCAACTAGGTTCTCACGCTGACATCTGTCTAATTCTTGAAGGCACATACCCGTATGTTTCGGGTGGGGTCTCTTCTTGGACGCACGAAATGATTACTCGTCAATCGCATCTGACCTTCCATATTTTGGCAATTCTGCCACCAGATGGCACGACAGAAATGAAATATGAATTACCTTCAAACGTGTTGAGCGTTACGAATATTTGGCTTCAGAAATTGCCCATGGCAAAACCCGCGATTGGTCTGGACGAAATTTTGCCAGAATTCGAGCAACCGTTGCTGTCGATCACGGGCGAAAAAGGCAATCTCGAAGATTTCCGCCGTCTGCTAGATGTGGCACAAAAATATGGCCCGATGCTGAGCGAAGAAGCGTTGCTTGAAAGCGAAGCAGCGTTTGATTTGATTAAGCGTATGTATCTGAGTGAGTATCAGGAAAGCTCTTTCCTCGATTATTTCTGGTCTTGGCGCTCGATGATGGGCGGCTTGTTCAGCATTATGCTATCGCCGCTACCGAAAGCATCGGTTTATCATACGCTTTCGACTGGTTATGCGGGCGTGATGGCTGCACGTGCTAAAATCGAAACGGGTAAACCCGTGATTTTGACCGAGCATGGTATTTACACCAACGAGCGCCGCATTGAAGTGGCTTCGGCAGATTGGCTGGAAGAAACAGCGTCTAAAAGCCTGACGATTGACCGTCTGCGTAATAATCTGCGTGATTTTTGGACGAACAGCTTCGGTAGTTTCTCCCGCATTTGCTATGATGCGGCGGATCAGATTGTGACCTTGTTTGAAGGCAATCAATTGCTGCAACAAGCGGATGGCGCGCGTCCTGAAAAAATGCGCGTGATTCCCAATGGTGTGGATATTGAACGCTTCCAAGGTATTCAACCACAGCCACATGATCGCCCAACGATTGCTTTGATCGGTCGCGTGGTGCCTATTAAAGATATTAAGAGCTATATTCGCGCAGTTTCCATCGTACACGAACATCTGCCAGACATACGCGCTTATGTGATGGGACCGACAGATGAGGACATTAATTATTACCAAGAATGCCGCCAGATGGTGGAATATATGGGGTTGCAGGACACCGTTGTATTTACGGGTCAGGTAAGCATCGACAAATATCTACCACAAATTGATCTCTCTGTGCTTTCCAGCATCTCTGAGGCAATGCCGCTTTCTGTATTGGAAGCAGGCGCGTGCGGGATTCCTTCTGTCACCACCAATGTGGGCGCATGTAAAGAAATTCTGCTGGGTCGCACTGGCGAGCTGAGCACAGTAGGGGAGGGCGGGATTATCGTTCCTCTCTCTAACCCCACTGCGATGGCGCAAGCGATTATTAAGCTGCTGAAGGACGAGAAATATTATCGTGAATGCAGTGCAGTGCTTCGTAAGCGCGTAGAGCTGCTTTATAATAAAACCGACCAGATGGCCGCTTATAAAGGGCTTTATGGTTTATATCTTCAAAACTCAAATATTAAAAAAGTAGGTTAACATGGCCGGTATTGGTTTTACCCTTAAAAAGCTTACCCAAAAAGATAACCTTTTTGGTGTAGTTCATGCTTATGGCGTTGCAATGCTTGCAGCAGCAGGCCCTTGGTTGTTCACGGTTTTGACCCTTGCGGGTATCACCATGATTTTCTCGGATTATTATGCGGCAAATACCGATTTGAATGCAGATTTTGGGCCTGAGATTTTTCGCCTTATTGTGATTTACAACTTCGCATTTTCACTGGTTTTGTCTGCTCCGGTATTCATGGTCGCTACCCGCTATCTGGCAGACAATATTCACGTGAAAGACGTAACAAACGTCCCCAGTGTGATGCTAGGCTGCCTGATGTTGCTTTATATGATTCAGATTCCTATTGGTCTGTTTTTCTATATTGGATATGTGGATTTACCACTGAGCCTGCAAGTGAGCGCCATTGTAAATCTCTGCCTGATTACTTCTGTTTGGTTGCTGGGCGTGTTTTTGACTGCACTTAAAGATTATAATGCAGTGACTTGGGCTTACGGTATAGGCATGCTGGTTGCAGTTGTTCTCGCACAGATTTTGAAAGACTTTTATGGCACTGCAGGGATGCTCAACGGCTTTAGCGTTGGTCTTGCCTTTATCGTTTTCACGCTAGCGGCAAAAGTATTCTCTGAATATGCTTATAGCTTCAAAAATCCGTTCGATATTAAACATTATTTCCGCAAATACTGGCATTTGGCAGCAGGTGGTTTCCTTTACAATGCCGCTATCTGGGTAGATAAATGGATCATGTGGTTCGCTCCTGAGTCAAAAATGGTGGATTATTTAGGGGTTCCCACAGGGATGCGTATGTATCCTGATTATGATAGCGCAACCTTCTTTGCCTATCTCTCGATCGTTCCTGCAATGGCAGTGTTTGTATTCGCAGTGGAAACCAACTTCTTCGAGCGTTATCAGCGTTTCTATGATGATATCTTGATGCATAAACCGTTGCGTAAAATTCTGGATAACCAAAAAGCGGTCATGAGCAGCATTTTGGAAAGTTCACGTAACTTCATCATCATGCAAGGTGCGATAGCATTTCTTTGCATTGCCTTTGCGCCAAAGTTTTTTGAAGCGATGAATATCAACTTCAACCAAATCGGTATTTACCGGATGAGCGTGCTCGGTGCATTCTTCCATGTATTGCTGCTGTTTGAAGTAATTATTCTCTCTTACTTCGATAATCGCCGGATGGTGATGTGGATTGCGGCAATTTATCTTGCGCTCAATGCAACAATCACGATTTGGACCTTGTATTTGGGCTTCCCATTCTATGGTTACGGCTATTTCTTGTCGTCACTGATTATCTTCGTGCTTACCAGCGTGATTCTATTCAGCTATGTGAAGAAACTGCCATACCATGCATTTATCACCAGCAATAACTCGGTGCGTGATGATTATGCAATTCCTGACCAAGCTCAATTCAAAGGCTAGTCGATACTTAATAGAGTAAAAGAAGGGGAAGAATCTGTAAGGTTCTTCCCCTTCTTTTTATGTCCGCTGAGAGAGAAAAAATTGTCTAATCACTGCGGCCATTAGCAATAATGCAGCTCCTTGATGCGCGGTGGCGATTGCAATGGGTACAGCGTAAACCACCGTTAATATCCCCAGCACTATTTGTGCAATAAGTGCGGCAAAAATAAGCTTTGCATTCTCACGAACAGTTGCATGTTTTTGCGAATGGAGTGTTTGGAAGACAGCCAAAACCAGTGCCACCGTTACAATCAATGCGCCAAGGCGATGCAAAAAATGGACTGTGGTGCCATTTTCAAATAAATTAAGATACCAAGGGTCTAATAACCAAATACCCGCAGGCACCCATTCTCCCGCCATGGTGGGGAAGGTGTTGAACAGCAATCCTGCATCCATCCCTGCCACCAATGCGCCCATCAGAATTTGTAGATAGAGAGCGATAAGTAGCCCTATCCAGAGAAAAGGTTTGCGGTGTGGGAGCGGGCTATCGTGATATTGCAGCTTTAAAATTTGCCACCAGAGCATCCCAAAAAGTAAAAACGCCATACCCAGATGCAGCATCAGGCGCACAGGACTCACCCATGGTTGATCGACAAGGCCGCTTCGCACCATATACCAGCCGATGCACCCTTGCATTCCGCCGAGCAAGAAAATTCCCGCCAAACGCCATGTAAGCGGGAAGGGGATCATCCGCCGCGCAAGGAAATACGCGAAAGGAAAAAAGAAAACGGCACCAATAAGTCGTCCCAGCAACCGATGGATATATTCCAGCCAGAAAATTTGCTTAAAGCCTTCAACGCCGAAGCCTTTATTCACTTTCTGATATTCAGGTGATTGCTGATATTTGCTAAACTCCTCAAGCCATTGCTGATCGTTGAGTGGGGGCAGAATCGTGGTGGGTTTCCACTCCACCATCGAAAGCCCCGATTCGGTCAGTCGTGTAAGACCGCCAACGACAACCATGAGTGAGACGAGCGCAAGACAAACAACAAGCCAGCGCAGGATAGGCTTGCGATTAGATTCAGGAAGGGTAAGTTGCATTACTACTCCCTAATCCGTTTTTAGAAAAATGCTAGTGTCATCTGAAATATTTTCTTCTGCAAAAAACCACTGGCTGCCGGTGCGTAGCTGGTCATTTTTAGCAATTCTCACCCTTGCATTGTCTGGCCTTGCGCCGATGGTGCTAATTGCGGGTCGTGCCTCTATCTATGCCGATATGGCGATGGTGAAGAAATGGTTCACGCCGATGCTGGTGGTGCATGTAAACCTCTCGGTTGGGCTATGGTTTTTGGCGATGACGATGGTGTTGATGATGGCACTTTCCGGCATTAAGCGCGAATGGAGAATGATCCACCAAGCGGCATCCATCAGCTTT
>JBILIE010000010.1:0-15067 GCA_044350115.1 Rickettsiales bacterium | reverse complement strand
GCAGGGGCAGAACCAGCCACCAAAATCACCCGATTGACCCAGCGGAATGCAGCCCAGATGGGTGCAAACGCCCACCATCACCAGCCATTGTTCTTTGCCTTTTTGCACGCGGGCAGAATCGGGTTGAGGATCAGGCAACTCGCCCATATCCACCTCATTCGCGGCCTTAATTTCTTCAGGCGTGCGATGGCGAATGAAAACGGGTTTGCCGCGCCATTTGGCTTTGATGCTTTGCCCGACTTCGATCGCGGATAAATCCACTTCAATCGAGGCCAGCGCCAAAGTATCGGCCGCAGGATTCATGCTATCAATAAAAGGCCAAAGCGCCCCCGCGCCGCCCACAGCCGCCAAAGCGCCTGCGCTAAGCACAAGAAAATCACGGCGTGTTTCGCCACCAGTAACAGTATTTTCAGAAGAATGATCAGTCATAATGGTTTGTGCCTAGAACAATTCGCAGGGGAAATCAACTGCTGCGATGACGCGATAATCCGATGATTCGCTGATTCGGTGGGGGTGTGGTTTATTTGCCTATATTTACGATGATTTGCTGATTCGTTGACTCGTTGATTCGCAAAGCATAAACCAATCAAACGATTTAACGGATCATCGGATCATCGCCATGCACATCGCCCTTTATCAACCCGACATCCCCCAGAATCTGGGCGCGTTTATTCGCCTGAGTGCCTGCCTTGGCACGAAGCTGCATGTGATTGAGCCTTGCGGCTTCCCGCTGGACGAGCGCAAAATCCGCCGTGCGGCGATGGATTATTACGATAAAGCGCAGATGACGCGACATGGGGGGTGGGAAGAATTTAGAATCTGGAATCAAGAATCAGGAAATAGACTCATTCTATTAACCACCAAGGCCGCCGTCGATTACCGCACGATACACTATCAGCCCAACGACGTTTTGTTATTAGGACGCGAAAGCGCGGGCGTGCCCGACGAAGTGCATAACGCTGCCGATTTGCGGGTGATGATTCCGATGGCAGAGGGCTGCCGATCGCTCAACGTGACACTCGCGGCAGCGATGGTGCTGGGGTTTGCGCTACCCTCTTGAGCTGAAATCAATGCGCGGATCCACCAGCACATAGGTTAAATCACCCAACAGCTTGAAAACCAACCCTAGGCAGGTGAAGATAAACAATGTGCCGAACATCACTGGATAATCGCGGTTCATGGCGGCTTCGAAGCCGAGCAGGCCAAGACCGTCGAGCGAGAAGATAACTTCGATTAGCAGCGATCCCGTGAAGAGAATGCTCATAATGGCACCCGGAAAGCCCGCAATCACAATCAGCATCGCATTGCGAAACACATGGCGGTAGAGCGCCTGAGTGTGTGTTAAACCCTTGGCGCGGGCGGTGAGGACATATTGCTTGTTGATTTCGTCGAGAAACGAATTTTTGGTGAGCATGGTCAGCCCTGCAAAACCCGAAATTACCATCGCGGTGATCGGCAGCGCCATATGCCAGATATAATCGAGCATTTGCTGAAAGGTGTTCATCTCCTCCCAGCCGTCCGACGTTAGGCCGCGCATGGGGAAGATTTGCCAGTAACTGCCGCCTGCAAATAAAATAATCAGCAGAATCGCAAACAGAAACGACGGTATCGCATAGCCTGTGATGATCAGCGTAGAAGTCCAAATATCGAATGTCGAGCCATCGCGCACCGCTTTGGCGATGCCCAGTGGAATGGAGATGAGATAGACCAGCAGCGTCGTCCACAGCCCCAGCGAGATGGAAACAGGCATTTTCTCGCGGATGAGATCAATCACCTGCTCGTCGCGGAAGAAACTCTTGCCGAAATCGAGATGCAGGTAATCGGTGATCATTTTAGTGAAACGTTCCAGCGGCGGTTTATCAAACCCATAAATCTTTTCGAGCTGTTTGATAAATTCCGGATCCAACCCCTGCGCCCCGCGATAGGCGGAATTGGTGGCCACGGCAGATCCGCCCAGCATTGCTTGCCCCGCCATACCAATTTCGCCACCGCCACCCGCAATGCGGCTGGTCGCCCCTGCGGCGGTGCCTTTAATGCGCGCTACGGCCTGCTCCACCGGCCCGCCGGGCGCAGCTTGAACGATAATAAAATTAAGCACCATGATTCCGAATATTGTGGGAATCATCAGTAGGAGGCGGCGAAGGAGGTATTGAGTCATTAGAGTTCAGAGTTCAGAGTTCAGTCGTCAGTATTACACTGAACTCTGAACTCTGACTACTGAACTCTCAATTGTCATCAAACTGTCATTATGCTGAAGCGGAGATTTGGGGTAAGATGCGGTTAAATTTTTGTTTGCCCCCTGTTGTAAAACAGCGCAAATCTTTAGTCCCCGATGTAAATTGTGGACTCAAAGTTAAATGAAAGATTTTTAGTCCCCTACCGTAAAAGCCTTATCCCCGGGCTCAGGGGAGTTTAATTAAGTCACGGATTACCACTGGGCAAGAAATTTCCTGCTCCTATTTGCCCTGTTCGTCGTGGGGCAAAGCATATGGAGTCCTGCTCCTGTAATAAAAAAGCAGGAGCAGGAGAACCTGCTACCCGACACGACAGAATATTTACCGAAATACCCGGTAGATTCAGCGAAGGGACCAGCCCGACGCCGTTAGAAAAAGCAATCTTCCCTGCCGTAGCCTCCGTTGCGGATGCTGGTGAGCAACGAAGGCTCGCCAGCAAAAAGCTTTACCTCATGGGCATCATGGGGGAACCTTTAAAAAACGATCAAAATGAAAAGATCGGCTGCGCAGCAAGAAGCTGCGCGAAAAAAAAGGAGGATGAACTCCTCCATACCAACAAGCGTTACTGGACGCTGGTTGGAATTTTGTTAGGAACAATATTGTTCCTGGCTCACGCGTGCCAGCACTAGGTGCGCGGCGGCCGAGGCTGCCTATGGGGAATCAATAAACCCCCTACTGTATTTTTTTTATGTACGAAGAAGAGGATGAGCGCGCAAAAATGCGCGCAGCAACGCAAAGGTTTATTGATACCTTTGCGGCACTCACCCCAGATGCCGCGAGCGTAAAGCTTGCAGCATGGCTAGAGGAAGTGCCCGGCGAGGCAGAGTCCAAACAGGACTTTGCAAAAGCCGTGGAAGCCACCCTCGCAGTAGTGCGGGGGGGTGCTGGCTCTATAATAATAGAGTACAGCAGAGCTGACCTCCTCCTTCCGGGGGTCATGCCGGCGATGTTTGAAATCGCCAAGAGCGTCATCGACGCTCGTAACGACCCTATGCTGTAAAGTATAGGAAAGTAAAAAATTAGTTTTTACTAACCGTAACGTCAACCCCGCCCACGTAACTGGCGGGGTCACCTCTAAAGCATTCAAAAAGGGGGTGTTTTTGTGGAAAGAGCATTGATCAAATGCGGCGCAACCATTGTTTTAACAATGGTCGCCGCAATGGCGATGTTTGGGCTAGTCTGTTATATTTTTGGCTAGCCCAAATCCTCTGTCAGCAGTAATGCGGGCGGGGGATTTTTTTGTCCAAATTTCCGTTTATTTCTTCGCCGGCACTTTTGCGTCATTGCCCGCTATGCCGCCTTCTTCCGGCGGGGCATCGGCCGTCGGCTTCGGCTTGGGTTTTTTGCGCGGATCGTAAGGCTCTTGCTGTGGCAGCGGCACGGGGGGCGGGCCCATCATTTTGGGGTCCTTGTTTTGACCCCAAACGCGTTTGAGGAAGAAGGGATCTTGAAAATAGAAAATCTTTTGCGTTTTAATAGGCGGGAAAGACTCGATGAGCAGAATTTGCTGATCACGTGGCAGGGTAATCACCTCTTGCGGCAGCAGTAAAGCGCGCTGCACTTCCGATTCGTTCATGGTGCGCGAGCTGGGGTTGAGGTCGAGGAATTTGGGTTTGGAATGCGAATATTGCTTCACCGTTTTATTGCCGATGAGCTGCGAGATCATATTCGCCGTATCAATGTTGTTCGCCGAGAAGGTGATGCGGTAATAGGCGTTGGAGAGGAAGGAGTTCATCCCCGCTTCTTCGTAAATACCTTTGAGCTGCTGAGTGTCCTGCGTAATCAAAAATAGCTTCACCCGATACCCACGGAAATACGCAATGCCCGTTTGGAAGGCCTTCATTTCGCCAAGGGTCGGGAACTCATCCATCACGAATAACACGCCGTATGGCTCGTCTTTGCGCGGCATCCAGCGGGTTAAAAAGTCGGAGGCCTGTTGGTAGAAGCATTTGAGCAGAGGCTCCAAACGCTGCAAGTTGTCGGGAGTTACGCCGCAGAAAACGGTGAGTTTTTTCTTCTTCAATTCCATCAGGCTGAAGTCCGACGAAGCCGTGGCGGTATCAATCAGCGGATTCGCCCAAAGTTCGAGCGCGGAGTTCATGGTGGAAATTACGCCCGAACGCTCTTTATCCGCCTTCTGCAAAAACGCGGCGATATTCATGTAAGACACAGGGTGAATTTTTTTGCCGATAGTATCCAGCACCACGGCGAGCGAATAGACCACGTCGTCCGAGCGCATCGTGCGCACTACTTCGCCGAAGGAGGTGACTTTGTTGGGATCGGCGCAGAGATAAAGAATCACGCCCATCAGCAGCGAGCGCGCCTCGTTCATCCAGAATTCCTGCTCGGGCAGAATCAGGCTGCAAATCTTTTGCACGTCATCCACCATCTGACCCGGTTTGTCGGAAATCCAATCGAGCGGGTTGTAGCAATGCGTGTTGCCGTCAGGATCCGCAGGGTTCCACACATAGCATTGCTGACCGAGCACCTGATTGCGATAACCGCTGGTGAGTTCGTAATTCTCTAATTTAATATCGTGGCAGACAATTGATTGTTCCCAGAATAACAGATTGGGGATTACAAAGCCCACACCCTTACCCGAACCGGTTGGCGCAAAGAGCAGAACGTGCTGAAAATCATCCGCCACCAGATAATTTTTTGCTCCCGTTCGTCCGAGCAGAAAGCCTTTGCTGGAGCGCAGCTTGGCACGTTTAATATCCGCTTCCGTCGCCCATGCTGCCGATCCGTGGATCTCTTCGCGCACCTTGAAGGGGCGGAAATCGAGCAATGGCGCCCGCGCCGCAAACACCATCAATAGACTAGTGAAAATGGAGCCAATTACAGGGCCAAACAGCCGCAGTTGAAAATCCATCGCCTGAAACACAGGATGGGCGCTATTCGGCCAGTAATAATCCAGAAACAGCCATTTAGTGTAAGTCAGCCAGCCTTTGGGGTTATACATCAGCGCGGCATATTGCTGTGCTTTGGGGTCACCATAAAGCTTGCCAAGGGTGAGATATACACTGGCAATCCCCCCCACATAAAGCGGCACAACAAACAGAATCAGCAAGATAATCGCAACGAATATCTTGTTTGCAAAATCTGGATTGCCTTGGCCTCCGGCCATTACATCCCCTCCTTAAAATACACTTCGGAGACATAGCGCTTGCCACGCTCGCCGCGCTTGAGCTGGATGATGACGTTGATCACATTCTCGATATAGCTTTTGATTTGATCGCGGGTGATGCCCAGCCCCGCTTGCATTACCATCAATACGAGCTGTTCCATCGCCAGCGCAGGCGTATCCGCGTGTAGCGTTGAAATTGAACCAGGATGGCCGGTATTCACCGCACGCAAGAAGGAAAAAGCTTCGCCGCCACGCAACTCGCCCACAATAATGCGATCGGGGCGCAGACGCAGGCAGGCCTCGATCAAATCCTGTGTGGTGACTTTCGCCAAACCCTGCCCGCCGCGTGAGGACAATAAATGCACGCGATTGGGAATGTGATCGATACGAATTTCGCGGGCATCTTCGGCGGTAATGATGCGTTCTTGCGGCGAGATCTCTTTTAGCGCCGCATTCATAAAGGTGGTTTTACCCGTGGAGGTACCGCCGCTGATAATGATGTTCTTTTTGCAGCGCACTGCTTGTTTAATAAACTCTTTGACGCTGCCTTCATCCAGCAATTGGCGCAGCATTTTATCGTGTTTGTTTTCAACCTTGCCGACTTCTGTGGCCTGAAACGCGCCAAAGGCTTCGTATTGATCCAAATCCACATCCATCACATTCGGTTTGCGAATGGACATCGCCACATTGCCCGATTCGCAGGCGGGCGGAAACACAATCTGAATACGCTCGCCACCGGGTAGCGAGGCGGAAAGCAGCGGCGTTTCTTCACTAATCGTTTGGTCGGTCGATTGCGCGACGAGCCGTCCCAGACTTTTGAGATGTTCGATATTAAACTCTGGCACCACTTCGCGCCGCATTTCGCCGTAAACCTCAATCCACGCTTCGCCTGGGCGGTTGACAGAAATCTCCGTCACGCCGTCTTTAGCAAACAGCGCTTGAATGGGAGCGAGATAGGTTTGTAAGGCGGTGACGCTCATAGGAGTGGTGAGTGGTGAGTGGTGAGTGGTGAGTGTAACTCGGTATTCATTTTTTGCAGCCCTCTTTTTATTTTATATTTATTTACTCGTGATTCGCCACCCGCCACTCGCTACTGAACTAACTTAATCCGCTGCGTGACTTCGTCAGGAAATTCCAGATCTTTGTTCACAAATACGTTCACTGGAGTGCCCTGATCCACCGTAATTAGCGGACGGGCATCGATCAAGCCGCCTAATACGCGCTGCGCGGTGCCTGCCATATTGGTGACGGCTTCCTGAATAGCGGCGCTGGTCGGGTCGCCCGTTTGAGTTTGGCCGCCACTGGGATCCTGAGTGCTGGTGGTAGCTTCCGCTCCTGTAATGCTTTGCGCGACCGCTGCCATACCAATCGTAAAGACAGAAGTGAGCATTGCCCCGCTGAAGATTTCAAAATAGCGATTATCCACCATACCATTAGTGCCTGCACGCCCCAGATTATCCACGCCGGGCGAGGTGAGATCGAGATCCACCCCATCAGGGCGAATCACCCGATTCCATACAATGAAAATCCTCGCCTGACCACGCACCACATCGGCATTATAGGTGCCAATCAACCGCGTGCCTTTGGGGATGAGCACATCCTTGCCCGATTCTGCATAGACATCCCGCGTGACCAACCCACGAATCGGACCAGGGAAGGTGGTATCAATCGCCGTTTCCAGCACCGCATGAATAATTTTGCCTTGCAGGATCAATTTCTGTAAATCGCCGACATGTGTTGCCACGGCGCGCTGGGCAGGGCTTTTAAATTTATCCTGATCAGATCCATAGACAATTCCGCCATTCGCTGCTTCGCCCAGCGGGTTGGTATCCCCCGCATCAATGGCGGGCTTGGCCTGACCTGCCACCAGCAACATGGGGGCTTTACGCCGCGCCATCATTTGCTCGTTATCGGGGCCGGGGGCGGGTAGATCCACTGTGCCCACATCGGGCGGCGGCGGCAAATCAGGCACAGGCGGCAAATCGGGCATTGGCGGCGGTTCTGGCGGCGGCGGCGGCGCAGGTGGCTCAATCGAAATTTGCGGCACGGGTATGTCTGCCTGTGCGATGGGTGCGGCCTCAGGGGGTTTGGGTGGCGGAGGTGCCTCCCCCGCATCATCAGAGGAGAAAAAGATTTGATAACCGAGAAATCCTACCAGCAACGTTCCCACTACCGCAATCATTAGCGCTTTGCCAGGTGCGGCA
Source organism: Rickettsiales bacterium (assembly GCA_044350115.1). GTDB lineage: Bacteria > Pseudomonadota > Alphaproteobacteria > Rickettsiales > JALZUV01 > JBILIE01. The sequence continues at coordinate 7,502 of JBILIE010000010.1, read as the reverse complement.
GCAACGGCGGGGCCTTTGCCTAGGGTAGAAACGGATTCTTCATCCCCTGATTCGACCTCATATCCTTCATCCGCATAGCCGCCATTAGAAGGGAGATCGTCATCTTCAGGATTTTCAGGTTTATCAACCATGGACGCACACTACTTTCCCAAAGATTCATTGTAAAGGTAGGCGCGGCTGGTGCCTGCATGCAAAACAAGCTTAGCATAGACTCCTGGAAACGTAACATTGGGGCCGCTCACATTCACCGCAAGCGGCTGCTCCATGCCATCGGGCGTGACGGCAAAAATTTGCGGTGAGAGCTGATCCCGCGAAAAAATGAGGGTAGTCAACTGCCCATTATCGTACATTTTGGTAGGGAGAATGGAAGACTCGCCCGTGAAACTATAATTAAAATTAGCCTGCGTAGCCGTAGGCGGAGTGTTGTTCGCCACCCCTAGCGAAGGCGCAGGGCGATCAAAATCAAAAGCCGAAGCGCCATAGCTCATCTGACGCTGCATCGGCGCCATCGCCGCACCGCCCCCGCTCAGATTCTGATACGGCGAAGGCTCAGTCAGGCTCACCGGAGAAGCGCCATAATAGGGCGCCGCATTACCATAAGGCGCATTGCCGTAGGCCGGGCGATTATAAGCAGGCATTTGCGGGGCACTATAGTTTTGCGGAGCACTATAGTTAGAGTAATTCGGCAATGTCGCCGTCTGCAAGTTTTGTTCTTCAGGATAATAAAACCGCACCACATAAACCAATTCGTCCCAGCCCTGCTCACCTGGAGGCGCCGAATAGAGATCAAACTGATATGCGTGACGATTCGTCACCACCGTCATATTCGTATGCGCTTTATCTTCCATCCCGCGCACAAACAGACGTTGCCCCGAAGGGATAATCTGCCAGCCAGTACGATCGCCCACCGAGATGGTCTCGATCTCCTCTTTATTGCCGAATTCAATATTAAGCTGATAGCCATAATGCGTAAGCAGGCGATAGACATCGTTCTCGTTAAAGACAAAAGTTTTGATGCGGCTATCGGTGGCAATCGGCGTCCCCACGCCATAGGCATGAACCGCAAGCGATAAGAGACAGGAAGTAAGAAAGATAAAGCGCCCCAACATTACATATTCTCCGTAGTCTTTTGATAAGAAAGCACGCGGAAGCCCAGCGGGTTCACATAGCGTTCTTCAATGGTGAGGTTCACATTCGTGAACATATATTCCAACGTAATAATTTGGTTGAGGGTCACAGGCACCACCGTCGTATTATTGCGGTCGCTTTCGGTAATTGTCACCCGCACCTGCACGGCACATACGGCATCTACACAATTCGGGTTTTGATCCATTCGTTGAATCGACCGAATCTTCACTACCCGAATTCCTGTGCCCCGCGATTTGGCGAGATAGCTATCGGGATTGTTCTGATTCACTTCCCACGAATATTGGCGGAAGACATTTTGCGCCTCTGACATCAGCCTCACGGCTTCAAAGTTAAACGGCAAGGCGCCATCAATGCTCTCGCGTGCCTTGATGTAGCGCACAATGAAAAACTGATTGATGGATTGGTTGCCCGTCAATTCCTCAGACGTTTGCGGGTTCACTACCTGTGTCATTCCGCTTTTGGGCTGCACCTGAATCACAAATGGTTCGACGGTGACAATGGGGATATTGGAATAAACCAGAAAAATAGCAATGGTAGAAAACACTAGCGCGACCAACGAAAAAACAGACAGCATATTACGCTGAACAACCACGGATTGGTACCGATCAATGTACCAATTTTTCTGTTCAGTCTCGCCCGTATTATTTTTCTTTTTTATTGGCAGCTTACTCAGCATGCTGGAATTCCCCCCAATCTTCTGGGTAGCCCACCAGATCCAAAAAAGCAAGTTACGAAAAGAGCCCCTGTGGAAAACACGCAACGCGCCTGTTGATAACTTTAGAGGCTACAGCCGCTGTCATGCTGAACCCTGTTGCGGAACGTGATTCAGTGTTATTCCCGCATGATAATTTAAGTGCGGCGACTTTAAGGATTAATGGCGCGCCCCAAACAACGCCGAACCGATTCTTATATCGGTCGCGCCCATTCGCAGCGCCTCACGCCAATCGTCGCTCATGCCCATGCTGAGGCGGGGCAGGGAATGTTCTTTGGCGAGGTTACGCAAAAAAGCAAAATGCGGGGCGGGGTTAACGCTAGCGGGCGGGATGCACATCAACCCTATAATAGAGAGAGCGAGTTCCTCACGGCAATAACGAATGAAATCGGGAGCGTCTTTTGGCAGGATTCCCGCCTTCTGCGGTTCTTCCCCTGTATTGATCTGTATATAGAGTGGAAGGTTGCGCCCCTGATCCCGCATTGCTTTGGCCAGCGCTTCTGCCAGCTTGGGCCGGTCAAGGCTATGAATCTCATCAAAAAGCGCCACCACTTCTGCTGCTTTGTTCGATTGGAGCGCACCGATGTAGTGAAGATTTATTTTTGAATGGGGATTCTCCCCCCCCCCCCTCGCTTCGCGCCTCGCCGTGCTCGGTTGGGATGTTTCTTCAAAGGATAACACCTTAGTATTATAGCACTTTAGCACCCCTTCCCACCGTTCCTTCGCCTCTTGATAGCGATTTTCGCCAAAAACACGGTGCCCGCGATCTAGCAAAGTCTTAATTTTCTCATAAGGCTGGGTCTTGCTCGCCGCGATCAGGCGGGGTTGGGGGGGCGCTAACGGTGCTTCAGCAACGATTTGCGCCATCCCGTTAACGATCTCTTCATAGTTTTTGGTAATAAAATCAGTCATTTGACTCCTGCCATCCCCAGTCCATTATTCATTTTGTGTCCTTTGGGCAACAGCGTTACCGAAAAGCAGCCCTTTGTTTGCGGTTTTTGATGTCTCGTGCTTGCCAGCTTTACCGAACTGGATAATAAAAGCCACAGGTAATGCGATAGCTATGGGCTATTGCACCTATGTTTAACAACAAGGATTAGGGTTTATATAATGAAAAATTTCCTCATTGGTACTTCCGCTCTGGTTAGCGCTGCTCTTATCGCAGCAACAGCTCAAGCTGAAGATCCTAAAGTAATCGTTGGTGGCGTGATTGATTTTCAAGCTGCTCATGTTAGCGAAGAAAAAGACGCTGGCAAACGTGCTTATGGCTTCCGCAACGATAGCGAAGTAAACTTCTCAGTAATGGGCAAAGCAGATAACGGCCTCGGCTATGGTGCAGTAATGGACCTCGAAGCGGACGTAACTGCTGATGCGAACAACCAAGGCGTAAACGCTGCTCGTACTTTCGTATTCCTCGATGGTAGCTTTGGTCGCGTAGAAATGGGCTCTAACAGCGGTGCTTCTGAAGCATTGGCAGTAGAAGCTGACAGCATTGCTCGCGCTACTGGTGGTATCGACGGCGATTGGAACTTCTTTGCGACTAACGCAGGTGGTAACTTCATCAGCAACGCAGCATTGCCTGCTGAGCATGGTACAACTTCTTCGTTCAACGACGAAAGCACTTTCAACGCAACTAAAGTAACTTATTACAGCCCACGTTTCTCTGGCGTGCAGTTGGGTGTGTCTTTGACTCCTGATCTCGAAGATCGTGGTCAAAACGTAACTCGTATCGATAGCACCACTGGTTTCGGTGAAGTTATCGAAGCGGGCGCAAACTACGAAGGTAAATTCGAGAACTTCGGTCTTGCTGCTGCTCTGACTGGTCAAGCGGGCAAAGCTGATACTGCTGCAGTTGAAGATCTCCGCGCTTGGAATGCTGGTACTGTAGTAAGCTTCTCTGGCTTCAGCCTTGCTGGTTCTTATGGTGACTGGAACGATTCTGGTAACACTAACAACAGCAACAGCGACTACTACACTCTCGGTGGCGCATACGACTTCGGTCCTTTCGGTGCTTCTGTAACTTACCTCAACAGCAATGTTGAAGTTGGTGCAACTGACAACGATTTCTCTAACCTCGTTCTCGGCGCTGATTACTCATTGGCTCCTGGCCTGACTCCTTATGCTGAAGTTAGCTTCTTTGATGCTGACGCAGCAGGTACTGCTAGCGATAACGATGGTACTGTTATTCTTCTGGGTACTGAACTGGCGTTCTAATCAACGTTTAGTTTACAAGATAAAAAGAGGCGGTGAGCAATCACCGCCTCTTTTTTGTGTTCGCTCCTGTGCTACGTCTCCTGCTGCGCGCAATGAGCCTAACGCGCTTTGCACGACTAAAGCGCTCAGCCTACTGGCTTCGAATGTTCGCTATTGTGTTGCACTCTGCTCGCTTCCTTTTTTGCATTTCGCACACGGCAAATTTTGCCCGCTGGATCTGCCAGATACTTTCTGCTAGATCAAAACCCTCACTTTGCTTTCACAGGATGACTCATGCAAAAAACGCTTCTGACTTTAGCTCTTATTTTCGCTCTCACCTCTTGCGCGACGTTGGAAAAGATGGGCATCACCAAAGAGGAGGCGGACGCTCCTTTAAATACCGACAACCGTATTCAAAAACAGCGTGGGAAGCTTACGGGCGAAGGCTTTAACCTGCTGGGCGGCGACAAAGACGATGGCACTTCCGGCGCGACGCTCGGCGTTAACAGCTTCCTCTGGCGTGCAACGCTAGACACGCTAGCGTTTATGCCTTTCGCATCGGCCGATCCCTTTGGCGGCGTGATTATCACCGATTGGTACGAAGACCCCAAAACACCAGGTGAGCGTTTTAAAGTGAATGCGATTATCATGGATACTGGCCTGCGCGCCGATGCCATTAAGATTAAGCTGTTCAAACAACAACAGCAAGCGGACGGGCAGTGGAAAGACATTGAAGTCCACCCTAAATTGCCCCGCAAACTGGAAGACACGATCCTCACCCGCGCCCGTGAATTGCGCGTAAATGTGGTGGCGCGCAGCACGAGTGAATAGGGATTGGTGAATGGTGAATGCTGTGCTAAAAAGCATGCCTTCCCATTCACTATTTGCGAGTCACCCATCACCATGTTACCCGATCGTTACCCCTTCCGCGCAGCTGAAACCAAATGGCAAAAACACTGGGCAGAGAGCAAATGCTTTGAAGCCGGTTCCCCGCAATCCGTGATTAATACTCCCTCCGAGCAAGGCGAGGCGGCGCGAGCCGTGGGGGAGAGCGAAGCTCGGGGGAATAGCCCCCGCAAAAAATACTACGTTCTTGAGATGTTCCCCTATCCTTCCGGCAACATTCATATGGGGCATGTACGCAATTATACGCTGGGCGATGTGGTGGCGCGGTATCGTCGGGCGCTGGGCTATAATGTATTGCATCCGATTGGCTGGGACGCGTTTGGTTTGCCTGCGGAAAATGCAGCAATTGAGCGCAAAGTGCACCCCAAAACATGGACGCATCAGAATATCGTCACGATGCGCGAACAGCTCAAATCCATTGGATTCTCCTATGATTGGAGCCGCGAGTTGGCGACCTGCGACCCTGAATATTATCAGCATGAGCAAAAATTCTTCCTCGATTTCCTGAAAAACGGATTGGCCTATCGTAAGGAATCCTATGTCAATTGGGATCCTGTCGATAACACTGTGCTCGCGAATGAGCAGGTGGTGGATGGCCGCGGCTGGCGCTCTGGCGCGCTGGTGGAGCGGCGCAAGCTCTCGCAATGGTTCCTCAAAACCACGTTTTTTGGCGAGGAATTACTACAGGCACTCGGCGACCTCAAAGAATGGCCCGACCGTGTGACGCTGATGCAGGAAAAATGGATCGGCAAAAGCGTGGGGGCGAAGCTGCGGCTCGCAGTCGTCAGTCGCCAGTCGTCAGTCGTCAGTAAAGATTTAGAAGTTTATACGACGCGTCCCGATACCCTTTTTGGCATGAGTTTTTGTGCGATTTCAGCGCAGCACCCGATTGCACAAGCACTCGCCCCCACCAACCCCACGCTGGCGGCTTTCATTGCCGAATGCGACCAGATGGGTACTTCGGAAGAAGCGCTCGAAAAAGCCGAGAAAAAAGGCGTGGATACGGGTTTGAAAATTCAGCACCCGTTTGAAGATCGCCAGGTGCCGCTCTATGTCGCCAATTTTGTGTTGATGGAATATGGCACAGGTGCGATCTTCGGCTGCCCCGCACATGACCAGCGGGATTTTGATTTTGCCACGAAATATAAATTGCCGATTTTGCCAGTGATTTCAGGCGAAGGCGAATTGCCCTATACAGGCGACGGCCTGCTCATCAACTCCGATTTCCTCAATGGACTCAATGTGGATGAAGCAAAAAAGCGCGCCATTGCCGAGCTGGAAAAACTAGGCATAGGCGAAGCACAAACGAATTATCGTCTGCGCGATTGGGGCATTTCGCGTCAGCGCTATTGGGGCTGCCCGATTCCGATTATCCATTGCGACACTTGTGGCATCGTGCCTGTTCCGCAAGACCAACTGCCCGTGACGCTGCCCGAAGATGTGACCTTCGACGTGCCTGGAAATCCGCTGGCGCACCACCCTTCGTGGAAGCATGTGAACTGCCCCACCTGCAACAAGCCCGCGCAGCGCGAGACCGATACGTTTGATACATTTTTTGAATCCAGCTGGTATTTCGCGCAGTTTGCGGCGCAAAAACAAGGCGCACAATTCACAGCACAGGAAGCCAACTACTGGCTCCCCGTGGATCAATATATCGGCGGGATTGAGCATGCGGTGCTGCATTTGCTTTATGCGCGATTCTTCACCCGCGCACTCAAACATTGCGGCTATCTGAACGTTGCCGAGCCGTTCAAAGGCCTGATGACGCAAGGCATGATCTGCCACGAAACCTATAAGGATACAGCGGGGAATTGGCTCTATCCTGAAGAGGTAGAGAAAGATATCAGTGGTCAGTGGTCAGTGGTCAGTACAGGCAAAAAAGCGACTGTTGGTCGCATCGAGAAGATGTCAAAATCCAAGCGCAATGTGGTGGATCCACGGGCGATTATTGAGGGTTATGGGGCGGATACGGCACGACTGTTTATGCTCTCCGATTCCCCCCCCGAGCGCGATCTGGAATGGACAGAAGCGGGTGTAGAAGGCGCGTGGCGCTATCTGAATCGGCTGTGGCGGATGGTGGTGGAAGCAAAAGAGTCTGGAGTTTTGAGTTTAGACTCTAGCGATCTTGCGCTACGTCAGGCAACGCATAAAACCATTGCGGGTGTTAGCCGCGATATTGAGAATTTCCATTTCAACAAAGCGGTGGCGCGTGTGCGTGAGTTAACAAATACCCTCCAAGACTCTAAACTCCAAACTCCCGACTCCAAAGCGGCGCTCGAAACCATCCTGCAACTGCTTAACCCTTTCCTGCCGCATTTTACCGAAGAATGCTGGGAAGTGCTGGGGCATAAAGAATGGCTGGTGAACACGCCTTGGCCGAAAGCAGACCCTGCGCTGCTGGTGGAAGACACGGTGACGATGGCAATTCAGGTCAACGGCAAACTGCGTGGCACGATTGAACTGGCGAAGGACACGCCCCAAGCCGAAGCTGAAAAAGCGGCGCTGGCCGTTCAATCCGTTGCTAATTTCCTTGCGGAAATGA
>JBILIE010000140.1:0-4784 GCA_044350115.1 Rickettsiales bacterium | reverse complement strand
ATAGAAAAACTCCTCCCCTGGATCGTCGTGATAATCCTTACGGGTATTCGGCCCGCCGATGACCATAATCATAAAATCGCCCGCCTCAAACACCTGTTGATTACACACAGGCGGCTTGAGCTGTTCTTTATGGTCATCAATCCATTGAGCGAGATTAAAAGGGGCGAGCATGGGTTATTCCTTCACAGCAGCAATACATTTCAGTTCAATCGCAATCGGCGTGGGCAGGCAATTAATTTCCAGCGTCGTGCGGCAGGGTGGATTCACGGCAAAATACTCTGCCCAGAGCTTGTTATAAATAGGGAAATCGTCTTTCATATTGGTGAGATAGACGGTCACATCTACCAGATCCTCCCATTTCGCGCCCGCCGATTCCAGAATATCGCGCACATTAGCAAAGACACTGTGGCACTGCTCAGCAATGTCGTAGCTCACGATATTTTTATCCGCATCCAGCACCACACCAGGGATTTCCTTGCTCCCTTTTTTGCGCGGCCCCACGCCAGAAAGAAACAAGAGATTCCCCACCCGCCGCGCATGCGGATAATGGCCGACAGGCTCGGGGGCAGTGGTTGAGTTATGTGTTGTGGTCATACAGGCTCCGTCACGGTTTTTTCTTCGGTAAAAAATTCCAGTGCGCGCCATTTACCTTCGCGCCCCAATCCAGATTGTTTCATGCCGCCAAAGGGAGTGTCAAGGTCACGCAGGTTCCAGCAATTGATCCAGACGATGCCGCTGTCAATCTGCGCGGCCATGCGGCTGGCTTTGGCTTTATCTTCTGTCCAGACTGAGGCGGCGAGGCCATATTCCGTGCCATTGGCGATTTTCACTGCCTCCGCTTCATCCTCAAACGGAATGAGCGTGACCACGGGGCCGAAGATTTCTTCCTGATTCGTGCGGCAGCTGGGCGCGAGGTTTTCAATCACCGTGGGTTCGATAAAATAACCTTCTGCACAGCGGCCATCAACCATGCGCCGCTTGCCTCCGGTGAGAATCACGCCGCCTTCCTGCTGTGCCAAATCAATATAGCTCAACACTTTTTGCATGTGGAGTTCAGAAACCGTTGCCCCATATTGCGTTGCAGCATTTTGAGGATCGCCGATCTGTATCGCCTTTACTTTCTCCACAAACGCTGCCTTGAATTTTTCATAAATGCCGCGTTGCAGCAAAAGCCGTGAGCCACATAAACACACCTGCCCCTGATTAGTGAAAGCCGCTGCTACCGCTCCATTTACGGTTTTTTCAAAATCACAATCCTCAAACACAATCGTCGGGTTTTTGCCGCCGAGTTCGAGCGATACTTTCTTGAGCCGCTTCGCCGCGCCTTCATAAATCGCAAGACCCGTCGCCGTGCCACCGGTGAAGGAAATTGCCTTGATATCAGGATGCGCCGTGATCGCCGCGCCCACACTCGCGCCACGCCCATGCAGCACATTCACCACCCCAGCAGGGAATCCCGCTTCGGTGAGGAGTTCCGAGAGCATATAAGCAGTGAGCGGGGTCACTTCACTGGGCTTGGCAATCACGCAATTACCCGCTGCCAGCGCAGGCGCGATCTTCCAAGTGAAAAGCAGCAACGGCAGATTCCACGGCGAGATCACCGAGACAATACCAATAGGCTGACGCAGGGTATAGCTGCGCGAATTTGGTTTTTCAAATTGCTGCCCTTGCAGCTGTGTCGCCGCTTCGGCGAAAGCACGTAAATTGGCGATACCGCGCGGAATATCCACCGCCCGTGCAAGTGATACAGGCTTGCCATTATCACGGCTTTCCGCCTGAATAAATTCTTCCAACCGCGCTTCCATCAAATCGACGAGATTATTCAGCATTGCGGCGCGTTCGGCAGCAGTGGCACGCTTCCACGCTGGCCATGCGCGTTTGGCGGCTTGCACCGCCGCCTCCACATCAGCCGCATCCGAATCCGGAACTTGCGCGAAGATCTTCCCCGTCGCAGGCTCGACAGAATCAATATAACTGCCTGCTTTTGGAGCACATAAGGTGCCGTCTATGTAGTTTTGGAGAACAATCACAAACACCCCGTCCGGCCACCATCGACAGGTAGGTTGATGCCGTTGATATAAGCCGCAGCGGGACTGGCCAGAAACGCAATGGCCGCCGCGAGTTCTTCTGGCTTCGCAAAGCGACCTGCGGGGATGGCGGCGATTTCTTCTTTGCGAATTTCGTCTTCACTTTTGCCGAATTTAGTGGCTTTGCCGGTGATAATTTCTGCCATGCGATCCGTATCCGTCGCACCGGGCAGCACGTTATTCACGGTGATGCCGAATTGCGCAACTTCTCCCGCCAATGTCTTCGCCCAATTTGCCACCGCACCGCGAATGGTGTTCGACACGCCAAGGCCTTTAATCGGCTGCTTCACGGAGGTGGAAATGATATTGATAATCCGCCCGTAACCCGCTGTTTTCATGCCTTCCAACACGGCTTGCATCAGCGCGTGATTGCACAATAAATGCTGCGTAAAAGTCGCCAGAAATTGCTCGGCGGTGGCGGTATGCACTGACCCTGCTGCCGGCCCACCCGTATTGTTGAGCAAAATATGCACCGTTCCCACTGCCTTCACATGCGCCTCTATTTTCGCGGCGAGCGCGAGCGGATCATTAAAATCAGCAGTGAGGATATGATGCTGCTGGCCGTGACTTACATCCAGCGAGGCGCGCACTTTCTCCAACCCTTCGGCATTGCGTGCCACCAGCGTGATGTTCGCGCCATTTTTGGCCATTTCCTGTGCGGTGGCGCGGCCAATGCCTTTGCTTGCACCGCAGATAATCGCGTGTTTGCCTTTAAGATTAATGTTCATTTTTGTCTCTTCATTCCGTCATTGCGAAGAGGCATAGCCGACGCGGCAATCCACACTGGATTGCCGCGCTATGCTCGCAATGACGATTTCATGTGATGGGTTGCGTAAGTATAATCCATTTTCCGTCTGATTTCCTCCGGCAATGCGGGTATCATCCGCGACGGAATCATATAGCTCGCCAAGGCAAAAAGATCGGTATAAATGCGGTGACTTTTAACGGTGTTCATCAAATATTCATAGCCTGAGGATCCACCCGTTCCCATGCCCATCCCTACCATCCGCTGCACCATCAGCGCGTGACGGAAACGCCAGCGGGCGAGCAATTCGTCCACATCCATCAGCGCGACCAATAATTGATACGGCGCTTGCAACACGGGTTCGTGACGATACAGATTAATAAACAATGCCGCTTGCAAGGCAGGCAGCGACAATCGCCACGCGCCTTCGGAATGCTTCGCTGCATCAAAAATACCCTCGAATTTCTCTTTGCCTTTAGCGAGCGCCTCGTGCTCGGCCTCTGGCGCATTCGCTATTTTTTCGGCAAACATCGTCTCCACTGCTTTGCGATATTCCTGCCAGAATTGATAGCCATCCAGATTCACAAAAGGCGTGCGCTCCAACCACTTTTCGAGCTGATCATAAAGGCTGGGCGTGCTTTCGGTGGCTTGCAACGCCGCCTTGCTTTCGTCGCGCAACAGCTCGTCATATTGGCCATGAAACACGCACATACGCTGCCCACGTCGCAGCCCCAACCGTGTTTCTACCAAGCGAAATTGCAGGCTTTGGAAGCCCGAAGCGGTACCCAGATATTCGCGGAAATCAACAAACGACTGTGCGGGCATCGTTTCCAGCACATCCAGCATCCCTTCCATCTGCTTGAAAATCAGCACCACCCGCCCCAGATAAGTCAGAATCGGCTGCATGTCCGATTCTTTGAGTGTCTGCCCAGCAAAACGCTGCTGCACATCATCCAACTCAAATAGTATCTGCTTAAACCAAAGCTCATAGATTTGATGAAACTGAATAAACAGCATCTCATCATGCGAAGGATGCCCCGCCAGCGCGCTCTGCATCTCCTGTGCGCTCAGTATCTTGCTCGTTTGCAGATATTCGCCGTATTGATCCCAATGCGCTGCTTGGTTCATAAACACTAACCCTTATTCTAAAAATGGATATAGCTTGCGTCACATATGAATCGCGCGGCCATAAGCATCCAACACGCTTTCATGCATCATTTCCGATAAGGTCGGATGCGGGAAGATGGTATGCATCAAATCCGCCTCTGTCGCTTCCATCTGACGCGCCAGCACATAGCCTTGAATCATTTCGGTGACTTCTGCGCCCACCATATGCGCGCCGAGTAGCTCGCCTGTTTTGGCATCAAAGATGGTTTTGACAAAGCCTTCAGGCTCTCCCAGCGCAATCGCTTTGCCGTTGCCGATGAACGGGAAGCGCCCGACTTTTACGTCATAGCCCGCTTCTTTCGCACCGCGTTCAGTATGCCCCACGCTCGCCACTTGTGGGCGGCAATAGGTGCAACCGGGGATGTTATCTTTACGCATTGCATGCGGGTTTTTACCGCAGATTTTCTCTGCCGCGACAATGCCCTCATGGCTAGCTTTATGCGCTAGCCACGGCGCACCCGCCACGTCGCCAATCGCCCAAACGCCCGCTTCATCCGTCGCGCCGTAAGCATCGGTTTTAATCTGGTTGCGCTCCACTTTCACGCGAGTGCCTTCAAGGCCAAGATTCTCGGTGTTACCAACAATCCCGACTGCCATAATCACAGTGTCGAAATCATGCTTCTCGCCGCTGATTGTCGCGGTCACCTTGCCTTTAGACATCTCCAACTTCGTCACCTGCACACCTGTTTTCACCTTCATGCCTTGGCCTTCAAACGACTTCTGCACGAATTTAGACACTTCTTCGTCCTCCACTGGCAGGATGCGATCCATCATCTCGCAAAGCG
>JBILIE010000012.1:0-14693 GCA_044350115.1 Rickettsiales bacterium | reverse complement strand
GCTCATTAACTCTTTCAAGTGCTCGCCTTTGCGACCGCGTACCACGGGGGAGAGCAGCAGAATTTTTGTGCCTTCTGGCAGTTCCATCACCTTATCCACCATCTGGCTGACGGTCTGGCTTTCAATCGGTAAACCAGTCGTAGGTGAATATGGAATACCAATGCGTGCATAAAGCAGGCGCAGATAATCGTAAATCTCAGTCACCGTACCCACGGTTGAACGTGGGTTTTTGCTGGTGGTTTTCTGGTCAATCGCAATGGCGGGGGAGAGGCCAGAGATGCTTTCCACATCCGGCTTGTCCTGAATATTCAAGAACTGGCGGGCATAGGCCGACAAGCTCTCCACATAGCGCCGTTGCCCCTCTGCATAAATCGTATCAAACGCCAAAGAGGACTTCCCTGAACCCGAAAGACCAGTGATTACCACCAGCTCGTTTTTGGGAATATCGATATCGACATTTTTAAGGTTGTGTTCTTTTGCGCCGCGCACACGAATATGAGTGTCAACGGGGGAGTGCTTGGAGGGGGAGGGGGGCTTTATTGTCATAGGGAAGCAATCTAGCGAGATTAATGCTAGCACACCAGCGTCTTTTGCGCTTATAATGCCACAAAATTAAATAAAATGGAGAATCTGGTATGGCTAGCAGCGTAAATAAAGTGATTTTGGTGGGTAATTTGGGGCGTGATCCTGAAATTCGTCAAACACAGGACGGTAAAGAGATTGCACATTTGGCGATTGCGACTTCTGAAAGCTGGAAAGACCGCAATACGGGCGAGCGTAAAGAAAAAACTGAATGGCATAAGGTAGTGATTTTTAACGAAGGCCTCACCAATGTAGCCAAAAATTATCTCCGCAAAGGCGCAAAGGTTTATGTGGAAGGCCAGTTGCAAACCCGCAAATGGGTGGATCAAGCGGGTGTAGAGAAATATTCCACCGAGATCGTGTTGCAAAACTTCAACGGCACTTTGACGATGCTCGATAGCCGCCCTGCGGGTGCGGGTCAAGCCGCTGGCGGTGGATACGAAAATGCAGGTGGCTATGCGGGCGGTTCTGAATCTGCTGGCTCTAGCCGCAGCTTTGCGAGCGCGCCAAGCCATGCACCTGATATGGATGATGAAATCCCTTTTTGATCAATTGGCTTAATGTTCTTACAAATCCACGAACCGGGTGAAACGCCACTGCCGCATCAAAATGATGTCGCGGTGGGGATTGATTTAGGTACAACTCATTCTGTGATTGCCGTAGCTGACGATGGCAGGGCGACAGTGCTGCATGATATGTGTGGTGGCGTATTAATTCCTTCTGTGGTGCATTATTCAGTCGATAAAATTGTGGTGGGTAAAGAGGCCATTCAAAAGATAGATGCGATTGCCTCGATCAAACGGCAGATGCATCAGGCAGAAGTCACAGTTGAAACAGCGCAAGGGGCAAAAAACCCTGTTGAAATTTCTGCCGAGATTTTGAAGCATCTGAAGGCGCAAGCCGAACACGCATTGGGTAAAGAAGTCACGCAGGCGGTCATCACTGTACCCGCTTATTTTGACGATGCTGCGCGTACTGCCACACGGGATGCAGCGCGTTTAGCGGGGCTGGAGGTGCTGCGGCTGGTGAATGAACCGACGGCAGCAGCACTGGCTTATGGGCTGGATAATGCTGCCGAAGGCATTTACGCAATTTATGATCTCGGCGGCGGCACTTTTGATATTTCCCTGCTGAAGCTGGAAAAGGGCGTCTTCCAAGTACTGTCTACGGGTGGTGATACGCAACTGGGCGGTGATGATATAGATGCATTGATTAGTCGTCAGTCATCGGTTTTCAGTAGTCAGAAATTTACTTTGCTCGAAGCGCGCAAAATCAAAGAAACTTTGAGCGAAAAAGAATCCTTCACGCAGAGTGACTATACGCTGACGCGCACTGAGTTTGAATCGCTCATCGATCCATTGATTCAACGCACGATCATTGCCAGCAAACAAGCCGTGGCGGATGCGAGTGTATCGCTCGCAGAAATTAAAGGTGTGGTGCTGGTAGGTGGATCCACGCGCATTCCTGCCGTTCGCCGTGCGGTGGAGGCATTTTTTGGCACGCCACCCCTTACCAATGTAAACCCTGATGAAGTGGTGGCGGTAGGTGCGGCATTGCAGGCAGAAGGCCTCACGCGTGGGTCGGATAATTTGCTGCTGGATGTGATTCCGCTCTCGCTTGGGCTGGAAACCATGGGCGAGATGGTGGAGAAAATCCTACATCGCAATACGCCGATTCCCGTTTCGGTCGCGCAAGAATTTACGACCTATCAGGATGGTCAAACCGCCATGCTGATTCATGTATTGCAGGGCGATCGCGAGATGGTGAATCAGAATCGCTCGCTGGCAAAATTTACGCTAGGCGGGATTCCGCCGCTACCTGCAGGGATTGCGCGGATTAAAGTGACGTTCACGGTGGATGCCGATGGCTTGCTCAGCGTCACCGCACGCGAGGAGCATACGGGAACAGAGCAAAATATTGCCGTAAAACCAACTTACGGTCTGCCGCCAGAGGAAATTGAGGCGATGTTGCTTGCGAGCATGGAAAATGCCCGCGAGGATATTACGTTGCGATTGCTGGCGGAGGCACGCTTTGAAGCGAGCCGATTAATTGCTGAATTAGAATCGGCGATGAAGGGCAGCGCAGAAGTGCTGTTGGTGGATGAATTTGCAAAATTCACTAAGCAAATAGAAATACTTAAAGCGGAAGTGGCAGGAAAGAACCGCGATGCCATCGACTATCAGCGCATTCAGTTAGAGCAAATTTCTCAAGCCTTTGCGGAAAGACGTATGGACACTGCCATTACGAATGCGCTAAAAGGCTCGCATATTAACGAGGTAGCGGAGTAGAACAGTCATGCCAAAAATGATTTTTGTTTCCCCAGACGGAACTGAGCGCGAAGTAGATGCGCCAGTGGGGCAATCGGTGCTGGAAATTGCACATCATAATAAAGTAGCGCTGGAAGGTGCTTGCGAAGGATCGCTGGCTTGTTCCACCTGTCATGTGATTGTCGATAAAGCCTTCTTTTACGAGTTGAAAGACCCGATGGAAGACGAAGAAGATATGCTCGATCTGGCATTTGGCCTGACGCCGACTTCACGTCTGGGTTGTCAGATTATCATGAGCGATGCGCTGGACGGTTTGCGTGTGTCGTTGCCGAGCGCGACTCGCAATATGAAAGTATCTTAGGCCTCTTAGGCGGCTGGCATAGCGAGCATTTCTTGCGGCTTGCTGTGCATGATAATCAAGTTTGCACCCATGCCGAGTTGCAGCGCGGTGGCAGCGAGTTTGGGTTGACGATCGATCACGATGGCTGTTTGAAGATTTCCGCCAATCAGATTCTTAAGTTTACCCGCGAGCATTGCACGGCAGAAATGAATTTTGCATTTGCTGATAAGCGAATGTGCCACGTTTTCGTCATCCATTATTTTCTCGCCCAAAGACAAAGCGATATTCCACGCTTTTTCGGCAAGGCCTTCTTCTTGCGATACTTGCTGCTCTACTTTATCGGCCAGATTCTCAAAGAAAGACGCTTCAGCGATGAGCAAGGTGCTGCGCGACGTGAGTGTTTCTGCTTTCCATTCTTCCTTCGGATCCAGCAACATACAAGAGCGATTCAGCGCCATTGGCAGCAACACGGCAGCAATCTGGCTATGCGGGTGATGAAAAGGAATCAGCGAGAGCATCCGTTCCCAACCTAGTTTATCAGCGGCGAGCGTGGCTGATTCTTCCTCAAGCATATCGCGCAATTCTGCGACGACCTGAAAATGAGTTTGGAGCACACCAGAAAGCAGATTTTGTGCATCGTGATGGAAGTATAAAAACGCATCATGTTCTGGCTCAATTGCCTGACGCAATGCCGAAATTTTATCGGGTTGCGCTTCGCCACGTTTCATCAATTCTCGCCAGCCGAGCGAGAGGATCTCGGGTTGTTTGTCAAATTCTGCTTCGCTAAGGACAATCACTTGGCGCAGTTGCGGCAGTGTTTTGATGTTTTGTAAAATAGGCAAGGCCGCTTCAAAGTCGTCCACAATCAGGCATTCGGTGCGGCTGGAGGAGAGCGCCTGTAATTGTTCTTTTAGTTCAAGATGCGGCGGTAGAATCACATTCACTGCGCCATTGAGAAGATTGGCAAAGCTGGCAACAACAGCTTTAACGGAAATTTTGCAGCTCAGCGCCACACGGCTGCCACGCTTGAGGTTAGTGGCGCTCATCCCGCGAGCAAATTGGCTGACCAAAAACGCCAGTTCTTCGCGATCGAATTTGCGAACAAGGTTGCCATGCGGCTCTATTAGCAATGCCCCAGAGGGAGTCGCTTCATCAGAAAGAGGGGCAAAAAGGAATTCAACAATGGAATCTGTGGGTAAATGATCGTTCAGGGGCTTGTTCATTTTTTTCATGACGCTATCTTTAGCGTAAGGAAACGCAATTCACCAGATGGGAAAAAAATAATGACCACGAAATCCACAGGAAAAAAAATGGCACCCAAACAAGAAAAGCTCCCATTGTGGGATTTGTCGGATCTGTATCCCGCGCCAGAGAGTGCGAAGGTGAAGGCAGATCTCAAAAAGCTCGAAAAACTTTGCAAAAAATTTGCGGCGGATTTTGAGGGTAAGATTGCTAAAATGAGTGGGGAAGCACTGGGCGGTGCCATTGCAGAATATGAAAAGATTCAGGAGCTTTCAGGCAGGCTGGGGAGTTATGCCCAGTTGCTCTATGCCGAGGATATGAACAACCCTCAATCTGGGCAGTTTTATCAGAATATCAGCGAGCAGCTTACCTCCATTGGTTCGCAGATATTGTTCTTTACGCTGCATCTGAACAAAATTCCTGACAAGCAATATAAAACCTATTTGAAATCCTCCCAAAAATTTGGGCATTATGCGCCGTGGCTGAGGGAAGTACGTCAATATCAGCCGCATCAATTGGATGATGATATTGAGCGTTTGCTCCATGAAAAATCAGTGGTGGGTTCTGCTGCGTGGTCGCGCTTGTTTGATGAAACGCTTTCTGGGCTTCGTTTTCCTTACAAGGGCAAGCAACTGGGCTGCGAGGAAATTATCAGCAATTTCTCTTCCTCTGACGCAAAAATACGAAAAGAATCGGCTAAAATATTTGGCAAAGTGCTGGGCGAGAATAACAAAACTTTCGCACTGATTATGAATACTCTGGCAAAAGATAAAGCCATTGAAGATGCTTGGCGCGGCTTTGAAAAGCCAATTGAAAGCCGCAACATGGCCAATTCGGTGGAGAATGAAGTGGTGGATGCGTTGCTTTCGGCGGTGACTTCCAGCTATCCCAAACTCTCGCATCGATATTATAAAATGAAGGCCAAATGGCTGGGCAAAAAGCAGTTGGATTATTGGGATCGCAGTGCACCATTGCCCAAAGCACCAGAGCAGAAATATAGCTGGGCAGAAGCGCGGGAATTGGTGCTGAGTTCGTATCACGCATTCTCGCCAGAAATTGCCCAGATTGGCAAAAAGTTTTTTGATAATAACTGGATTGATGTGCCTGCAAGGGCAGGCAAAGCATCGGGTGCATTTGCGCATCCGACGGTGCCATCGGCGCATCCTTATTTGTTGCTGAATTATCTCGGTAAGTCGCGGGATGTGATGACGCTTGCGCATGAACTTGGGCATGGTGTGCATCAGGTGTTATCCGCAGGGCAGGGGCAGTTGATGGCGGATACCCCGCTAACTCTGGCAGAAACGGCCTCGGTTTTTGGTGAGCAACTGACCTTCCGCGAAATGTTGCGACGCACCAAAAGCAAGGCCGAGCGGAAGTCACTGCTGGCGGGCAAGGTGGAGGATATGCTCAATACGGTGGTGCGCCAGATTGCATTCTGCAACTTTGAAATCCGCCTGCATGATGAACGCCGCAAGGGTGAATTAATGCCAGAGCGCATCAATCAACTCTGGCTGGAAGTGCAATGCGAAAGCCTTGGAGGCGGCCTGAAGTTTGATGCAGAATATCAATATTACTGGAGCTATATCAGCCACTTCATCCACTCGCCGTTTTATGTCTATGCTTATGCTTTCGGCGATTGCCTCGTCAATTCGCTCTATGCGGTGTACGAAAAACAGCCCAAAGGGTTTGAGAAGAAATATATCGAAATGCTCAAAGCAGGTGGCACTTTGCGCCATAAAGAATTGCTCAAACCCTTCGGTTTGGATGCGAGCAAGCCAGCATTCTGGCAGCAGGGGCTGGATATTATCGCTGGGTTTATTGATCAGCTAGAGAGCGGGGATTATTGAGTCCACTTCACCAAGCGTCCATGCAATGGTGAGGCGGGAAGTGTCTCCCGTATCGTCACAAGCTCCTAAATCAGCTCATCCAGCATATTGGCAATAGGCAAGCCAATGGTATTGGCAAAATTTACACCGCGCCGCGCAGCTTCGTGGAGATTGATCGACATCAGCTTCATCATTTGTTTGCTGCTGGGCTTTAAGCCTTGCTGGAGCTTGGTGTTCGCGCCCTTCCACACCCATTGTATAAACATCATTAGGCTGGGAGAAATGCCTGCTTTCACCATTAAACCATTAAGCTTATCAACCTGATTGGCGTAATGAACCTCAATATCGTCATATTCAATGCCCGTGGCAACGGAAAGGCAGGCAAAAAACAATCCTATCTGGCCTTGGGTCAGTGCGACAATCAGCAGTGACGCATTAATTTTGCCATGTTGATGAAATTGCTTTGCCAGCATCATGCATTGCTCTGCCCCCGCATGATCGCTTAATACCATCACCGCAAGCGCCATATTGCGCAACTCCTGCATCGGTAACGCCGCGAAAGATTGCACGCGGCGGGTTGCCGGTTGATTTTCCTGCGTGCTCTCAGCTGAAAGTTTCTGCATCATTGTAATCGCATCCACAGGCATCGGAACCCGTTTCATCATCTGCTGCAGCACCATCTTGCTCTGTTTGTGCAAAGAGGCGATCCGCAAATAGGTGGCGTTAGAAATTTTAGAAGTTTCATTGTCAAGCAGACTCACCGACACCTTCTCGTAGGCTTTTTCAGCCACTAAAGCGCTCATTACTGTAGACAGAAAGCGCCGCTCTGCGATGGCCGCTAATCTGACCTGACTTTCCATTTCTTTGACTAGCACGGCTAAATCATTGTCCTCTAATAATGGAGAATGCCGTAATATGGGAATCACCACCTGATCTTCATCATCATTCGCCAGCAACAGAATGAGTTTTTTGGGAGCAGTGCTGGATTGATATAAACCCTTTGCCAGCGCCATCCGCACCATTTCATTTTTGTCTTTTTGTAAGTACATGGCAATTTCAGCGGCCACCTTATATTCGGCAGAATCTGAAGTGCCGACATCAAAACAGTTTGCAATTTTTTGCGCTATTGCTGCTCGTGCATAAGGTTGCGGGTTTTGCTTAAGACGAAAAAAATCTTCTTGCGAGATGAGTTCAGGGGATGGTTGTTTCATTGTGGCACTGTAGCCAGTTGAAACTTAAAGAAGCATTAAAGTAGCTTCATTATTCTGTTTTTTCCTGCAACCAACGGCTTCCTGGTTTTATAGCGGGGATTTTTTGCAACTCCTGCGGGATTGCTTCTGGCAAATAGCTCGGTACATCTAATGTTAACAGCGACACATAAGGCATGCCCAAATTAGCCGTACCATTGCTGCGATCAATCAACGAACATTCCGCTATCACTGTGCCGCCCGCCGCCTCAATCGTGGCGAAGGTTTCTTTGGAGGATAACCCTGTGGTGACTACATCTTCTACCACCAGTACTTTGGCGCCTGCGGGCACTTCAAACCCACGGCGAAAAACAAATTTTCCTTGGTCGCGCTCACAGAAAATGCTGGGTTTACCTAGCTGCCGCGCCATCTCGTAACCCACCACCACTCCGCCCATCGCAGGGGCAACCACGAGGTCAATTTTACTTATATCAATCGTTTTTGCCAGTTTTGCTGCGAGCGCTTTACACAAACGATCCGCCCGTGCGGGATCCATCAACACTCGCGCACATTGCAGATAAGTCGGGCTATGCCGTCCTGAGGACAAAATAAAATGCCCCGAAAGAATGGCCTCCGCAGCATGAAATTCAGCTAGTATTTCTTGTTCGTTCATTTGAATATTTTTTGTCATTTAGTTGTAAATTGCACTAGTGAGAGTTTTGTACATAAACGAATGGCATAAAATTTACCATCCTGATTATTATCATAGCCATTCCATGTTAGAATTATACAGCATTTTTTGTTTCTTAGGTGTTTGACTCATAGATAACTTTTCTTTAGCACTATGCCACTATGACCGAAAAAACTTATGGTAAATCCCGGTTGGTGAGCCGTCATGTCACCGCAGGCCCCGAACGCGCACCGCATCGCTCGTATCTTTACGCGATGGGCTTGGGCGAGAAGGAAATCAACCAGCCGCTCATCGGCGTGGCGACAACGTGGAACGAGGCCGCGCCTTGTAACATCACCCTTGCCCGCCAAGCGCAGGTAGCCAAAAAAGGCGTCCATGCGGCGGGCGGAACCCCGCGTGAATTCACGACGATTACCGTGACCGATGGTATTGCGATGGGACATCAGGGCATGAAATCCTCGCTGGTCAGCCGCGATGTGATCGCGGATTCGGTAGAACTCACCATGCGCGGCCATTGCTATGATGCGCTTGTGGGGTTTGCTGGTTGCGATAAATCATTGCCCGGTTTGATGATGGCGATGGTGCGCCTTAATGTGCCTTCCGTTTTTGTTTATGGCGGTTCGATTATGCCGGGTTTGTATCAAGGCAAAGACGTAACGGTAGTGGACGTTTTTGAAGGTGTAGGCAAACACTCCGCTGGCAATATGACAGAGGAAGAATTGACCCTATTGGAGCGCGTGGCATGCCCCAGCGGCGGCTCCTGTGGCGGGCAGTTCACCGCTAACACGATGGCCTGTGTGAGCGAGGCGATTGGCCTTGCGCTTCCGGGTTCCTCCGCCCCGCCAGCGTCATTCGAATCACGCGATGACTTTGCGTTTAAATCGGGCGAGGCGGTGATGTATCTGCTGCACGAAAAAATCCGCCCACGCGATATTGTGACCCGCAAAGCACTCGAAAATGCGGCGGCGATTGTTGCGGCTACGGGCGGTTCCACCAATGCGGCTTTGCATCTCCCCGCCATTGCCCATGAATGTGGCATTGATTTCGACATGCACGAAGTGGGCAAAATTTTTCACCGCACGCCGTATTTGGCCGATCTTAAACCGGGTGGCAAATATGTAGCCACCGATTTATTCCGCGTGGGCGGGATTCAAGTGGTGATGAAAACCTTGTTGGACGGGGGCTATCTCCATGGCGATTGCCTGACAGTGACTGGCAAAACCCAAGCTGAAAATTTAGCAAAAGTCGTCCTTCCGACGGGGCAGGATGTGGTTTATCCTCACGATAAGCCGATTGCTAAAACAGGTGGCGTGGTGACGCTCAAAGGCAACCTCGCCCCCGAAGGCGCGATTGTGAAAGTGGCAGGCCTGAAAATGCGTAAATTCACTGGCCCCGCGCTGGTGTTTGATTGCGAAGAAGACGCCTTCGCTGCCGTTGAAAAACGTGAATATAAAGATGGCGACGTGATTGTAATTCGCTACGAAGGCCCCAAAGGCGGCCCTGGAATGCGCGAAATGCTCTCCACCACCGCCGCCATTTACGGCCAAGGCGCAGGCGAAAAACTGGCATTGATTACGGACGGCCGCTTCAGCGGCGGCACCCGTGGCTTATGCGTCGGCCATGTTGGCCCCGAAGCGGCCGAAGGCGGCTCCATCGGCCTGCTCAAAAACGGCGACATCATTGAAATTGATTCGGATGTTGGAACCCTCAATGTGCAACTCTCTGAAGTTGAACTGGCAGAACGCAAAAAATCATGGAAGCCGCGCAAGACGGATTATAATTCAGGTGCGCTGTGGAAATACGCCCAAACCGTTGGCACGGCCGAAAAAGGTGCCGTCACCCACCCCGGAGGAAAAGCGGAAACGCATGTGTTTGCGGATGTTTGATGAGCGAATCTAACAGTATTTCTCAAAAAGTTCATGATACTCAATCTGAATACGTTAGACTTGTAGAAGCGCTAAGAGGTGGTGCTGCTGCGCGAATTTCGTGGGATGAAATATATAAAGCTATTGATCATTTTACTGAAGGATTCCCTGTATTCGCAGTGCCTTTTAATTCAACGAATAAAGTTGGACGTGGAAGAAACTTACATGCGCTAAGTAATTCGGAAGACTCAAAATCTTTAGTAATGCGTCTTGATGATATTAAGTACTCGAAGCCTGAACACTGTAACGCCTATGGTCGATGTAATAGGCCCAAAGAACCTATATGTTATGCAGGGATAGGCACAAATGTTATTCTATCTGAATTAGCTCCTGAAATTGGAGATTATGTAGCTTTGCTGCATTTCACCACAAGACAAGAAATTTATCTCAAGGGGTTAGGATATCTTGACTTTTATTTTAGAAATGGTGGTCAAGGTGAGGGCTGGACAGAGGGAATGAAGGAAGTGGCTGCTAGCTACACTACAGCAGATAAGATTCACTTTAGAGTATTAGATGCTTTCTTTGCAGATATGTTTTCTAAACCTTTTAGCAATGAAATATATAAAATAACTAGTGCGATATCTGCAGCATTTCTTGAAAAAAGTCCGTTAAGTGGGTTAGTCTATAACAGCGTAGCTAATAGAGGCGGACGTTGTATAGCATTAAAAACAAATCATTTTGATAAATATGTAGTTCCTACAGAAGCGCAAATTTTAAGAATCACCTCAAATCTTGGTTATGGAATTTACGATTTCGTCGAAGAATATTATGCAGACTCATTTGAAGATGAAAAGATTCTCTGGCGCAAACGCTAATTTTTAACGTCATACCCGCGTAGGCGGGTATCCAGCGTGCTGCATCTGCAGCACAAAAGGCTAGATTCCCGCCTGCGCGGGAATGACGGCTTTATAGGTTCGTCATTGCGAGGCGAAGCCGAAGCAATCCAGCTCGGTTTCTGGATTGCTTCGTTGGCGTAGCCTCCTCGCAATGACGGAAATGCTGGCACAACCCCTGAAAAAGTGCAATGTAACCCCATGTACGAACCCAAACATAAACCCGTTATTTCCCGCTCGGCTTTTA
This sequence comes from Rickettsiales bacterium, assembly GCA_044350115.1. GTDB lineage: Bacteria > Pseudomonadota > Alphaproteobacteria > Rickettsiales > JALZUV01 > JBILIE01. The sequence continues at coordinate 3,553 of JBILIE010000012.1, read as the reverse complement.
CGGGGCGGATGGCGCGGCATGTGTTGTTTGCGCTGGGGTTTACGGTGGTTTCGCTGTTTTTGGGTGCGCTCGGCTTTCGGTTTTTGGAGGGCTATTCGTGGATGGATGCGGAGCTTAATGCGGCGATGTTGCTGGGTGGAATGGGGCAGATTAGCCCGATTGCGACCAATGGCGGCAAGCTTTTTGCCTCGTTTTACGCGATTTATAGTGGGTTATGGGTGATTGCTTGCACGGGGCTGATTCTCGCGCCTGTCATCCACCGTGTGCTGCATCATTTCCATGCAGATGAAAAATGATTACACCCGCCAGAGCGCGCCCCCAGTCACTGCGCGGCTTGCGCCTGTGGTCGTGGGGAGGCTCAGCGGCAGCCCCAGCAAGCTACGAATAGCGAGAAAGCCGAAGGCTTGTGCTTCCAATGCGTCACCGTCCCAGTTCGCTTCCTCAGCGGAGTGAACATTTGGCAACTCAGCGCATAGACGTTGCATAATCGTGGGATTGTGTCGCCCGCCGCCTGCGATAATCCAGCTTTTGACGGGGGCGGGGAAATGTTTTTGTGCTTCGACAATGCTACGCACCGTGAAGGCCGCGAGCGTAGCCGCGCCGTTTTCCAGCGATAAATGCCGCACAGGGCTGATGTGAAAATAATTGCGATCAATCGATTTTGGCGGGGCTTTTTCAAAGAAAGGATCTTGCAGATAGATATTCAGCACCGCATCATCCACTGTGCCTTTGCTGGCAGTTTTACCGTCTAAATCAACATGGGTGCCGGTATGTTTTCCCAGCCATTCATTCAGCAGCACATTGCCCACACCCGTATCAAATGCGAGGATATCGCCATCTTCACCCACCCAAGTGATGTTGGCAATACCGCCGATATTGAGCACCGCAATCGGTTTCGGCAAATCCGCCGCCATTGCGGCATGAAACAATGGAACCAGTGGCGCGCCCTGACCACCCGCTGCCACATCGCGACGGCGGAAATCAGAAACCACATCAATCCCTGTTTTCTCCGCCAGCAGCGCAGGATCTGCAATTTGCAGCGTAATGCCTTTGTCAGGCCGATGGTCGATCGATTGCCCATGAAAGCCTATCACCTCTGGTTTCACTGACGTTTTGGCAAGCAGCTGATGCACTGCCTCGGCATGTGCTAAGGTCATATCGCGCATCACGAGAGAAATATCGCCATTCCCATACACCGCCCCACGCAGACGGCGGCGCAGCTCCTCATCATAAGGCAGCGTGAGGCTCTCGCCCATAGCCAAAATCCGCTCACCATCGCTGCGGATCAACGCTGCATCAATCCCGTCGAGCGAGGTGCCGCTCATTAATCCTATCGCCCAATATGCTTTCATGGTTGCGATTCTAAGGTAAATGATTAGATTTCACAGCAGAAAATAATCGTCATTCCGAACGAATGTGAGGAATCTAACATACGCGCCGAGATCCCTCGTCGCTTCGCTCTGTCGGGATGACGCAAGAAAGTAGTATTATGTCGTTTAAGTCTCAATTCTTACGCACGCTGCACGAGCGCGGCTTCATCCATCAACAGACGGATGCCGAGGCGTTGGACAAAACACTGCATGAAGGCGAGCAATCGGGCAAGCCCGTCGTCGCCTATATCGGCTTTGATTGCACGGCAGAAAGCTTGCATGTGGGCAGCCTGTTGCAGATCATGGCGTTGCGCTGGTTTCAACAATGCGGGCATAAACCGATTGTTCTCATTGGCGGCGGGACAACCAAAATCGGCGATCCTTCGGGCAAAGACGAATCGCGCAAGATGTTGGATGATGCGGCGATTGAGCAAAATAAAATCGGCATTAAAAAGAATTTCGAATCGTTTTTGACGTTTGAAGATACGTTTGATGCGAGCACAAATCATGCGGTGATGGTGGATAATGCTGAGTGGATTGATAAGCTTCCGCATGTGGATTTTCTGCAAATGGCACGGCATTTTTCAGTGAATCGTATGCTGAGTATGGACAGTGTAAAACTGCGGATTGATCGCGAGCAGCATTTGAGTTTGCTAGAGTTCCTTTACATGGCACATCAAGCGCATGATTTTACGGTGCTAAATGAGAAATACGGTTGTCGATTGCAACTGGGCGGAAGCGACCAATGGGGCAACATTGTGATGGGCACAGACTTGCATTTAAAGCTCTGGAACGAAAAGCATCATGGAAAAAAACTTAATGACGCAGAAGATATAAGAGAACGAAACCCATCACTTGCTGATACAATTATTCACTCGACAACCCTAAAACGCCATTTACTTTTCGGCCTCACCACCCCCCTCATCACCACCTCTTCTGGTGCGAAGATGGGTAAGACGGCGGCGGGTGCGGTGTGGCTGAATCCCGAGTTGCTCTCGCCTTATGATTACTGGCAGTTCTGGCGCAATACTGAAGATGCGGATGTGGCGCGGTTCCTTAAATTCTTCACCGATTTACCGATGGACGAAATCGCCAAAATCGAAGCGATGGAAGGCGCGCAGATTAACGAGGCGAAGAAGCATTTGGCCACCATCGCCACCGCTTTATTGCATGGAGAAGACGCAGCGCGCGAAGCAAAACGCACGGCAGAAGAAACCTTCGAACTCGGCCAGCTCGGCAGCAATTTACCTGAAATTTTGGTGTCCAAAGCAGAATTGGAAACGGGAATTTTCGCCGTAAAACTCTTCCAACTCGCAGGGCTGGCCGCCAGCGGCGGCGAGGCTAAACGCCTTATTCAAGGCGGCGGCGCAAGGGTGAATGACGAAGCAGTGAAAGCGGAATCGCAGATGATTACATTGCTGGATATGACCGAACACGGCGCGATTAAACTATCGGCGGGTAAGAAAAAGCATGTGCTGGTGAAGGTGGGTTAAGGCTATCTTTCATGCCATCCCCTATCACTGAACCACATCTCTCCTCGATTATAGGAAGCTTGTTTTTTAGCAGCCTCAATACCTTTTAGTATGATTAGTCGTTCAAGCGCACTCGTGCTGTACCCCCCCCCCGATAACCATCGATAAACCTAACCTCTCCTACACTGTCGTAGCCTCTCTGTAGTTCGTTATCTTTAAACTCATCGCTCTTAAAATAGTAGTTTGGCTTGATTTTTTCTAACAAACCCAGTTTACTTTTATCCTGTTCGGCCACCATGAGCACTGCATCAACAGATTCTAAATTAGCAATTAATTCTGCCCGATCTGCTTGAGGGTTATGCGGCCTCATTTCACCTTTGCGCTTTGTAATTGCTGCATCAGCAGAAACTGCAGCTATCAAAAAATCACATTCTTTCTTACACGCCTGCAAGTATCTACAGTGACCAGGGTGCATTAAATCAAAACTTCCTGTAACGAATCCCACACGCTTTCCTTCAGCTTTCATGGCTTTTGAAATTTCTTCAATCTCATCATACGTTTTTATTTTTTCTGACATTTTTATACCTTTATTGCCTTTCCCTTTAACTTCGCCTCTTCCGCACGCACATTGGCGATGCGCTCTTCGTGGCTGGGGTGTTCCACGGTTAAATCACGCCAGATTTTCTTGAATCCTTCTGGTTCGGTAATCCC
>JBILIE010000139.1:0-4857 GCA_044350115.1 Rickettsiales bacterium | reverse complement strand
GTGCATCAAGCGCATCGCTAACGGTTTCATCACCGATGAGCAATGTGCCACCTGCAACGCCCAAGTTAGCGCCAGTGCCAGTAGTGAAGAGTTGACCCACAGTTGTAGCAGCGAGAGTTACAGAACCTACACCAGCCACAGTCACTACAGTGTTAGCGCCGTCCTGAGTCAGCTCGATTTCGATAGCGGGATAGCCAATCGACAGAATATCTGCCGCAGGATCGAAAGTCACGGTTTGACCAAGACTTGTATTAAAATTGAAAGTTGCCATGTTACTTAAACCTCTTTTAAGTTATTAATTTATCGCCAGAATTCCGTTTACTCGCTGTCTGGGAGCCGCAGAAATCAACATTACTAATAGTACGTCGCCACCGAATTGCAAGCCGAAATAAAGCTTACATTTGGGTCGCGTGTTGAATTTCTCCCGCCCCCTTCGGCACGATACCGGCAAGGCTGGCGGCAGTGGAGCCTACTCGCTGCACATTGTCAAGCACCCCGCATCGCTCTGGGGGCGTGGCGCTATTGTTGCAGGGGGGCGTGGCATTTGCGCCACAGCTACTTATGAATGATTAATATTTATTAATTCGGCGGTTTCGCTGGTTTTTCCTGCAAAATCAAGATCTACCAAGCCGCCGAGCAGGATATTCTGCGCGTTGCGGCCGCTGGGGTTTAGCACCTGCACGGCGAAGGCATCGACGAGGCGGTGGAGGTAGATTTCTTTCCCTTCGACCTCGCCCATCACGCCGCAATTGAGGAAGTAGTTTCCCGGATATAATAAACAGGTGAATTGGAAGGAAATGCGGAGGGTTTTGCCTGCCTCAACGCGGCTGATTTGCTGGTCTGCGAGCATTTGTACTGCGCCTGCGACTTCGACCCCTGTGCGGGTTTTGATGAGCATTCCACAGCGCAGATTTTCGGCGGGTTTTTCGAGCTGGAGATCGTAGGAGAGCTGGTAGCGTTTACCGTGTTCTAGGTTAGCGACTGCGGTGCCGTCAGCGGCTGTCAGGCTGGGGTTCAGGATATGGCCGCCCATCGGTGGGTATTCGTGGAGGGACTCTGAGGGGGTTAGTTTTTCGCTGGTTTCCCCTGCGTTTAGCGCTTTGTGGTAGGCGTCGATCACTTGTTTTGGCGCGCCGTCCATTTGCAATTGTCCTGCATCGAGCCATAATGCCCGATCGCAAAGCTGGATAACGGTTTGGGCGGAGTGGGAGACGAATAAAATCGTGGTTCCCGCCTCGCGCATTTTTTCGATGCGGGCGAAGCATTTGCGCTGGAAGGCTTCGTCACCCACACTGAGCGCCTCGTCCACAATCAAAATATCGGGGCGGGAGGCGGTGGCGACCGCGAAGGCCAAGCGTACCACCATGCCGCTGGAATAGGTGGAAACGGGGCGGTCGATGAAGTCGCCAATGCCTGCAAAGGCGGCGATTTCCGCATAAGCAGCGTCAATTTCTGTGCGGCTCATGCCGAGGATGCTGCCGTTGAGATAGACATTTTCGCGACCTGTGAATTCGGCGTTAAACCCTGCGCCGAGTTCGAGCAAGGCGGCGACTTTTCCGCGCACTTCGAGCGTGCCGGAAGTGGCGGTGAGTGTGCCTGCGAGCAATTGCAGCAGCGTCGATTTTCCTGAGCCATTGCGCCCGACAATACCCACGGTTTCGCCTTTTTGTAAGGTGAAACTGAGCGGCTTGAGTGCTTCAAACGGAGTGTAGAAATGTCGTTTGCCGCGCCATAACATCTGCCACAAACGCGCGGCAGGCGTGGGGTAGATGAGGTAGGTTTTGGCGAGGGCTTGGGCGGTGATGAGGTCAGAGGACATCGGCGAATCCTTTGCGCGTTTTCATGAACCACGCATAGCCGAATGCGGCAAAAACGCTCGCACAAATACCATACATTCCCAGCGCCACAAAATTCGGAAGCTCTCCCCACAATACCACGGCGCGCGCCTGGGTAATAATCACTGTCAGCGGATTTAGCGAAAGCAACGGTCGATAGGCTTCAGGCAAGGCTTCGGGCGGGTAAAAAATGGGGCTGAGGAACAGCAAAATGGAAACCACCAGCCCCATCATTTGCCCAATATCGCGCAGGAAAACGCCGAGTGAACCGAGCATCCACGCCGCGCCCATCAAGGCGATGACATAAGGCAGCAACACTACGGGTAGCCATAAGGCAGTCAGCGGAATGCTGCCCATGATCACCTCCATCGCCGCCAGCAAAATCAACACACTCAGGCTAAAACCAAATAATGCGGAGCCGAGCGGAACCAGAGGCAAAATCTGCAACGGAAATACCACTTTTTTAACATAATTGACCTGTGCCGTTATCGCCGAAGGCGCACGCAACAACACTTCGGCGGCTAAAGCATGAATCATCAATCCCAGAAACAAAATCAGCGCGAATTGGCCTTTGGGTTGCGCCTCTGCCATCGGCCAGCGCGTTTGGAACACCACCGAAAAAATGAAAGTATAAATCGCCAGCATCAACAACGGCGTCAACAGCGACCACAGCATCCCCAGCGCCGTGCCGCGATATTTGCTGGCCACATCGCGCCAGATGAGTTGTTTGAGTAAGGGGTAATGTGCAAACATGCCGCAGGTTTAGCGGATAATTGGAAGGTTGAATAGTTGAATAGTTGAGTGGTTGGAACCATTGAACTATTCAACCACTTAACCTAGTAGAACACCCCAAAGACACCATGTGCCGGGTCAGGCCCTTTATCCAGCGTATCAATCGTAAAGCGACAATAGGTAAAGCCCTCGTTCCAGCCCTGTTTATACAAATCATTCGCGCCCATTTCTGGGCGTTTTTTGAATCCATACATCAATTTATAAAATAACGGGCTACCCGCAGAAAGCCCCGAATCGCAACCATCTTCCCAGCCCAGCTGATATTCCGCAGGGCCTTCAGGGTCGATCCCATAAAGCACCAAAGGACGGCAGCTGGAAAACACCAGCGCCGAACCGAGCAATACCCATATCGGGAAGCGAGTTAGACCTTTTTTCATGGCTTCATCATAGCAAAACAAGGATAAATAGCATGTTAAGATTGTGTGACAACACTAGCTAATGAAGGGCATTTCAATAATCCGCTAAATTACAATTTTTAATAACGTCATACCAGCGAAAGCTGGTATCCAGACTCACCGTCCGACTGGATTCCAGCTTTCGCTGGAAAGACGCCTTCAGAGAGTTAACGGATTATTGATAGGCCCCGTAGCTAACGAAGTAAGGGCTAGTGGCTAGAAAATAGTAGCCCCCGCAATATCGCCAGCATTTTACTCATCTTAAGATCTTCAAACAGCAGGATGCGGGCGATTTCGCTCCAGCAACGCAAAGTGTCGAACAGCACATAGCCTGTATCGGTGAAGAGATAGGCGAACCAGAGACGTTTGCGGTTGCGATACATCAGGCGGCGGGATTCGGGCGGGTGATTGGTGGTGGTGATTTCTTTGCCGCACACAAAGTGAGACGTTACATTACCAAAACGATGCTGCATTTTTGCCGCTTCCACCGCGACAATATCATAGCCCGCTTTGCGCGCGCGCAGACAGAATTCGGTGTCGATAAAATAAATACCAAAATCTTCGTCCATTGCGCCAATTGCATCGATCACGCACAGGGGGATCAAGCTGCCAGAAGCGGCGACGTAGAATAAGCGGTTGAGCAGGGGCTGTGTGAAAGTAATCCGCCGAAACCATCCCTTGCCTGTTGCCTGAATATAATGTGGCGCACGTCCTGAAGGCTCCTGCAAATTCGGTGCGACCACGGCCACGCCCAGCGTCCAGCTTCCACGCAGATGCTGCACCATATCGGGGGCGGGCAGGCTGTCATCATCCATCAACAGCACAAATTCTGCGCCTAATTCCCGCGCTTTAGCGATGCCGAGATTTTGTGCGATGCCGAGGTTGTTTTCTGAGGACTGCAACCAAATCACCCGATCACCCATCGCCTGCTTTAATGCGGCATTCTGCCCATTATCCACCACCACCAGCGCCTTCACCTGCGGCAAGAGCGCCTCAATGGCGGCATGCACGCTGGCAGGCGGGCGGTAAACGACCATCACCACAATGGTATCTTCTTGACTTTTCATACTAACTTTATATCAACACTCGCATGGAAAATACCAGCACAGAATTAAACCCGCAAGACCGCGAAGCCTATATGCAGGAACTCATGGCGCGGGAAGCCGCATGGGCAAAAAATGCGATTAAAGACGAAGTCTATGATGTGCCAAACGGCGAGAAAAAAGTGCTGCTGCATTCCTGCTGCGCGCCTTGCTCTGGGCCACTGATCGAGAAGATGCACGAGAGCGGGTTGGAGTTGACCATCTTCTTTTACAACCCGAATATCCATCCGCTCAAAGAATATGAAATCCGCAAAACCGAAAATATCCGTTATGCCGAAAAACTGGGGATTCCGTTTGTGGATGCGGATTATGATGTGCAGGACTGGTTTGCCCGCGCCAAAGGCATGGAGCGTGAGCCTGAGCGCGGTATCCGCTGCACGATGTGTTTTGATATGCGCTTTGTACGCACCGCGCTTTATGCTCATGAAAATAACTTTAATGTATTCACCAGTAGCCTAGGCATTTCGCGCTGGAAGAATATGGATCAGATCAACGATTGCGGCATCCGCGCCGCCGAGCCGTATCCTGAAATGACCTACTGGACGTATAACTGGCGCAAAGACGGCGGCGGCGCCCGCATGTATGATCTGGCGAAAGAAGAGGCCTTCTATGCCCAGCAATATTGTGGCTGTATCTACAGCTTGCGCGACACTAATGAATGGCGCGAATCAAAAGGCCGCGAGAAAATCGCCATCGGCGAAACATGGTATGAGGCTAAGATTAATGCATAAA
>JBILIE010000202.1:0-3464 GCA_044350115.1 Rickettsiales bacterium | reverse complement strand
CGGTCAGTATCCACCCGCATCCCAATTTCTTCCATCACCTGCCGTGTAATCACCAAAGCAGGTTTTCCCAGCAATCGCTCGACCATCTGTGTAATCGAAAACAAACTGCGCGGTACCACACAGGAGATCACCGCATGTTTAATCTGCTTCGCACTCAACCCTGCTTGCGCCAAGAAATGCCCTAGCCACACGTTGTATTCATCCGCCGTGCGCTTAGCCTGCGTTGCCACACGCCATTCGCCACGGCAGGTTGCGCCCTCAAAGAGCGCAAACATCGTGTCAGTATTACCAATATCAATCGTGAGGATCATAGCCTGTTATAACAAATATAAATCGCCAGCGGCAACCTTGCGAGTCTTGCCATCGGGCAGTTTCAGTTTAAGATTACCTTGTGTGTCGAGCGAATCAAACACACCATAAATGGTCTCTTGCGGTAAGCTTACTTTTACCTCGCGCCCGAGGCCTTCACAGTATTTCAGCCATTCTTTGCGTATGGGCGCAAAACCTTGCTGCTGCCAGAGGCCGTAATTATCAATAAAATGATGGATGAAGCGCGAAAGCACAATCTTGGCGCTAACAATCTCCACACCCGCTTCTTTCAAATAAGTCGCTGGCCGTTCAATATCCGAAGGGCAATGTTCTACATTCAACCCTAGCCCCACAATCACCCAACGCTTGGGGCCATCAGCTTCGATCGTCTCGAATGATTCCAGCAGAATGCCACCCAGTTTTTTGCCATTCAGCAATAAATCATTCGGCCATTTGCAACGTGGTTCGGTGCCTTGCGGCAATAATGGCGCTACACTCTGCGCAGCCGCAAGCGAGGCGATAAACGAGATTTGTGGAATCTGTGCAAGAAGTTCTTCAGGCGCAAGCAGGATGGACACAAACAGATTGCCATCATGCGACACCCATTCACGGGAATACCGCCCCCTGCCCTCGCTTTGACGCTTTGCCCATAAGAAAGCGCCATGCGCGCCGCCACCTTCGGCGAGACGTCGCGCCTCGCTATTGGTGCTGTCGAGTTCTTCGTAAGACAGCAGATGATAATCGTCGAGCAGCGGCTTGGGTGTTTTCTTTTTGGATTTATCGTTTTTGTCTACAGCCACAGCGCCTTCGCTGCTTTAGCAGCAGCCTCCATCAAAGGTGTAGGCATAAAAATAAACAACAAGGTTGCCGCCGAAGTGACCGCCAACAGAGCCTTCATGGCTTTTGTCATTTGATGACCCAGCGGATCTTTTTCCTCGTCAAAATACATCACTTTCACGATGCGCAGATAGTAATATGCACCCACCACACTGCTGAGCACGCCGATAATAGCGAGCCACAACAACCCCGCTTCCAGCGCGGCAAGGAAGACATATAACTTACCAAAGAAACCTGCGAGCGGCGGAATTCCTGCCAGTGAGAATATGAAAACAGCCAACACCGCCGCAAGGTAAGGATGCTTGCGCGAAAGGCCACTTAGTGCGTCAATTTCCTCCACATATTCACCATTGCGCTGCATCATCAGCACGCAAGCAAAGGCACCTGCGCTCATCACCGTATAGACCGAGAGATACACCAACAAGCCTTGCATGCCTTGTTCGGTTCCTGCCGCCACTGCCATCAGCGCATAACCCACATGCCCAATCGAGCTATAAGCCAACATGCGTTTGATGTTTTTCTGCACCAAAGCACCAAAAGCCCCCACCAGCATCGAGCCGATAGACACGAACACAATCACTTGCTGCCATTGTTCGATCCAATCGCCGAAAGGCTGCATCAATAAACGGGAAAACAAAGTAAGTGCCGCCACTTTCGGTGCAATTGCAAAGAAAGCCGTGACGGGAGTCGGCGCACCTTCATACACATCAGGCGTCCACATATGGAACGGAACGGCTGAAATTTTAAAGCAGAAGCCTGTAATCAACAACAGCAAACCTACCAATGCACCAAGCTGCGATGGCGCAAGCAATCCAGCCTGTGGGATACTGCTTAGCCATGTTGCAATCCCCACAAAATTGATGGAACCTGTAAAGCCATAAACCAATGATGCTCCAAACAACAACAAGCCTGAAGCCAGCGATCCAAGCACAAAATATTTAATCCCCGCTTCCGTTGCTTTCAACGAATCACGACGGAAAGCCGCCAGAACATAAAGTGAAAGGCTAGTGAGTTCTAACCCCAAATACAGCGCCAGCAGATCGTTAGAAGCAATCATCAGCAACATGCCCAGCACCGCCAACAATATCAAAATCGGGAATTCAAAACGCTTTTCCTTCACATAGTCCAGCCAGTCGTTTGCGAGCACCATTACCAGAAGCGACCCCAGCAACACCAAGGCTTGCGCGTATTGCACAAAGCCATCCAATCGCAGCATCCCATTCAGCAGAATACGCGGGGTGGATAAATCCAGTTGCAGTATCAACCCCAAAGTACCTAGCAGCACGACAGGTGTTGCCCAGCGCACGGTGATATAGCTTTTGTCGCCGCCATATAACCCCACAAGCAATAGCAAAAGTGTGGAGCCAAACAAAAACAGTTCTGGCAGAATGGGTAGAATTACAGGCATTACTTCACTCATCGTGCACATATTATTTCCCTACCTGCGTCATGAGGTGAGCCACAGATTCATGCATCATGTCCAGCAGCGGCGCGGGATAAATCCCCAACCACAACACTGCCACACCCAACACACCAAACATTACTTTTTCACGCAAATCTAAATCGGTCAGCTTTTTGAGTTCGCTTTTAATAAGATCCCCAAAAATCACTTTACGATACAGCATCAAGGCATAAGTCGCGCCAAGCACCAAGCCAGTCGCCATAAAGAATGCCACCCAGCTGCTATACAAATACGTACCGAGCAAAATCAAAAACTCGCCGACAAACCCGCTGGTTCCAGGTAGGCCGACCGAGGCCATGGTAAAGAACATAAAGGCAATGGCATAAATCGGCATAATCTTCGCAAGGCCGCCGTAACGAGCAATCTCACGCGAATGCACACGATCATACACCACACCTACGCAAATAAAGAGTGCACTAGAAACCAGACCATGGCTGATCATCTGCACCATCGCGCCTTCAATCCCTTGCGTGTTGAAGGCGAATAAACCCGCTGTCACAAAACCCATATGCGCGACAGAGGAATAGGCAATCAGCTTTTTCATATCCAACTGCACCAGCGCGACAAGCGAAGTATAGACCACCGCCACAATGCTTAAACCCAGCACGAGGAAGGCTAACTCATGCGAAGCATCTGGCAGCATCGGCAGCGAAAACCGCAAGAAGCCATAGCCGCCCATTTTCAGCAACACACCCGCCAAAATCACCGAACCTGCGGTCGGTGCCTGCACGTGTGCATCGGGCAACCACGTATGCACTGGCCACATCGGCACTTTCACCGCGAAAGAAGCAAACATCGCCAGCCACAACCAATATTGAATATTGGCATCCAGCAACGGCGCTTTTTCCATCAATTC